>NZ_JBHXNP010000008.1:7390-159994 GCF_042719495.1 Streptomyces sp. NPDC058525 | reverse complement strand
GGTGTTTTTTTTTTTTATTTTCCCGGGGGGGCCTCCCCCCCGTTTGGGGGCACCCCCCCCCCCGCGCGGCCCCCCCCCCCCCCGGGGGGGGGGCCCCCCCCCCCCGCGGGGCCGGCAGTAGCCGGCTCAGTCGGTCAGCTGCGCGAGCAGCCGCTCGGCGGACGGCAGGAGCCACTCTGGCACCGCGCTCTCGGGCAGGGCCTTGACCTCGTCGATCAGTGCCGAGACCCGTGCGGCTCCCATGTCCGCCCGGCCCCGCTCCTGCTCGGTCCACGCGGCGTTGTTCAGGCACTGGAACCGGTCCCGCAGATGATCCGGACCGAGCTCCGCGTAGACCGAGGCGGCCCGGTCCCAGAGGTCGATCTCCTCCAGACGCAGCGCCTCGATCTCCTCCTCGCTCAGCGACGCGAGCGCGCCCTCCGTGTCGTCGTCTGCGTCTGCGTCCTCGTCCTCGTCCTCGTCGAAGCGGTCCGTCTGTGCGCTGACCATCCGGTCGAGGACCTGCGCCAGCTGGTGCCACGTCTGGGCCAGTTCGGACCGCAGATGCGCGGCTCCGGGCTCCGCAGCCAGGGCGGCCTCCAGCACCCCGGCCGCCTCCTCCATCAGGGCCCGGGCCCGCGATACGGCCGCGTCGGTGACCGACTCGCGCAGTCCCAGCCAGGCCAGGGAGCGCAGGATCCGGACCTCGGCGACCGGCGCCTCCCCCGTCAGACGGTGCAGCTCCAGGGCCCGTTCGTAGGCGGCGACCGCCTCCGTGGCCAGCCCCGCGTCGGACAGGGTGTCGGCCGCCGAATGGGCGAGGCCGGCCTGGGGCCGTGGGTCCTCCCACTCCTTGGCCGTCTCCGCCGCCAGCAGGAACTGCTCCGCCGCCGCCCGGAACTCGTTCAGCCGTCGCAGCAGGTCCCCCAGGAACTCCCGGGCGGACACGGCCTGCTCCTCGCCGTGCTCCAGCAGATCCGGCAGCGCCGACTGCAGCACCTCCGCCGCCTCGGCGGCCCGGCCGTCCTGTGCGTACGCCCGGGCCAGGACCAGCCGGACCTGGGCCCCGCCGTCGGCGCTGAGACCGGCCTGGTCGAACCAGTGGGCCCCGGTCAGCGCGTGCGCCGCAGCCTCCGCCGCCTCGCCCCGCCGCAGCAGGACGTCCGCGAGGGTCAGCCGCATGACCCCCTGCGTCTCGGCGTCGGTCACCTCGGCGGAATGCTCCAGCGCGGAGCGCGCCGCCTGCTCCGCCTCCTCGGGCCGGTCCAGCCGCATCAGCACCCCGGCCCGCAGCACCAGGGCGTCCACCGCCTGCCAGGGCCGGCCCGCCCCGACCGCCCGTGCCGCGGCGGCCCCCAGCAGGGCCACGGCCCGCTCGGGGTCGCCCTGCGAGAGCGAGATCCGCCCCAGCATCTCCTCGGCATCCGCCGCGATGTCCGCCGGCGTGCCCCCGTAGGCGGCGGTGAACGCGGTCAGCTCGGCCGTCAGCTCGGCATGACCGTGCCCGTGCTCCTCGTCCCCGGTGGCCTCGGCCGAGCGCAGGTACGACTCCACGCGGATCGATGCCAGTTCCGCGAGGGCGATCCGCCGGATCCGCAGCGGCTCCGAGGCGTCCAGAGACTCCGCGGCCCGCAAGGCCACCGCGAGCAGCCTGCGGATCTCCGCGGGCGCGGTCCCGGACTGCGCGGCCACGCTCGCGAGCCGCAGCTCGGCCAGCGCCGCACGGTCCGCCCGGCCGAGCGCCCGGTAGCCGTCGCGCACCGCCGTCAGCAGCTCCGGCGCCTCCGCGGCGCCCTGCCTCGCGGCGGTCAGCGCCCGGTGGTCGGCCAGGTCGGCCGAGACCAGCGGGTCGGGCTCCGGCTCCGCACCGACTCGTACGGCGACCTCGGACCACAGCGCGTCGGCGCCCGGATGTCCCAGGTCACGCGCCTGCCGGGCACGCTCCACCAGCTCGGCGAACCCGGTGGCCGCGGCCACCGGGGAGGACGCGGCGGGCGCGACAGGGCCCGCGGGCCGGCCGAGCGCCGCGCTGCGCACCCCGAGCGGCAGGTGCTCGGCCAGCGGCTCCCGCCCGATCCGGGCCAGGAACCGGTCCGAGACCCGGGTGGTCCCGTTGCGCGCGTCGAACTGCCGGGCGATGCCGAGCGCGCCCGCGTGCATCACCTCGTACAGCTCGGAGACGGTGTGCGGGGCGCCGTCGTACGGGACGGCCGGGCTCTGCCCGTGGCCCAGCTCCCGCAGCCGGCGCAGCAGCACGAGGATGCCGCCGTGGAAGGCCAGCTGGTCGTCGGCGTTGGCGAGCGGCCCGACGTGGGAGGCGTGTTCGGCCAGGATCTCCAGGCCGCGCGACTCGTTGCCGGTCAGCGCGCAGAACTCGATGTGCCTGGCGACCGACGGCAGCAGGCTGTCGTTGCCGCGCGCCAGGCGGTAGCCGCGTAGGTGGTTCGAGCGGGCCTCGTCGGTCCGGCCGAGGCGCAGCAGCGGCAGCAGGGAGGTGGCCAGCACCCGGTGCGGCTCCTCGGCGCAGGTCTTCTCGCCTGCCAGCACCGGCGCCCAGATCTCCAGCGCCTGGGCGTCGTCGCCGGAGCGGACGGCGTACTGGCCCTGCCCGTTGAGCTCGCAGGCGCGGCAGTCGCTCATGTCGTCGCGCTCGGCCGCCAGCCAGCGCTCGAAGGCCTGCTGGGCCCGTGCGTCGTCACCGGTCGCGTCGGCGAGCCACAGCTCCGCCTCGCGTACGGGCCGCTCGCTGTAGCCCGCGATCCTGTACCGCCGCTCCATCTCGTCCAGCCAGCCGGTGGCCGACTCCAGGGGCACCCCGGGGGAGTCGGCGATGGCTCCGGCCACCCACTTGAACTGCCAGAACAGCGAGTGGGCGTCCCATTCGGAGAAGGCCCCGGGGTCCTTGTCGTATTCCTGGAGCAGCCGGGCGAAGGGCACCAGCAGCTTCGAGGACTCGGAGCTCCACAGATAGGCGTTGATCAGGTTGTCCAGGGTCTCCCGGAACAGCGCGCGGTCGCCGCTCGCCTCGGCGGCGGCGACCAGGGCCTCCGCGTGGGCGTTGCGCGCGGCGCCGCCCGGGGATTCGCGGTTCTCCGCCAGCCCCTGCTCGATCTCCCGGCGCGTCGGGTTCGTCACTTCTGGTCCTCCGGGTCTTCGGTGGAGTGGGTCGCCCATTCCAGGAGCCCGAGGAAGGCCCGGTTGAGCAGGGTGGAGTCGGCGGGACGCAGCGGCCGCTGGGACATCAGCAGGGCCTGTCCGTAGAGCGATTCGACGGCGGTGCCGGTCAGCGCCTCGTCGGGGAGCGCGGAGATCCGCCGGATGAGCGGGTTGTTGTGGTTGAGGACGAGGCGGGCGCGGGGTGCGGAGCCGCGCAGCGCGCCCAGGATGCCGCTCCACAGGGAGTCGGCGCTCTCCAGGGCGGCGGTCCGGTCCCGCTCCTGCCGTGCCTGCCGGTCGTCGAGGTAGAGCGCCGGGACGGAGACGGGCTGGAAGGCGCGCAGCACCACGTCGCAGCCCTGCGGCTGCAGGCGGGTGCGGGCGGTGGCGAGGAAGGGCGCGAGGGCCAGTTCGGCCGCCGTGGGCACCGGGTCGAGCCGTTCGGTGACGGCTCCGGCGTCCAGCTCGGTGACCTTCAGCTCGGGCCGTACGGAAGGCAGCAGGGCCAGCAGGTCCGCGTCGTAGGTGTAGCCGGCGTTGATGACGCCGAGGCCGTGGGCCGCGGCGATCGGCGCTATCTGGCGGAACTCCTCGACGGTGCGCGTGAAGTGGACGTCGGTGTGGGCGGCCGCGAATCGCTCCAGGCTCATCGGTCCGTCGCTGGTCTCGAACGGCAGCCAGGGCAGCATCAGGCCGAGCAGCTCGGGGTCGTGCCGGGCCATGGACTTCACACCGAGGTGGTGGACGCCGAGGAAGGCGGCGAGCCGCTCCGGGTCGCTCGCGGCGAGCTCGGCGAGCCAGCCGCGGACACGGCCGCCGAGGGCGTCCCGTACGGCGGCCAGGGTCTCGTCGTCGTACAGGTTCTCGCGGGAGGCGGTGGGCCGCAGCGTGTCCGTGTCGAGGACGGCCCGGACGAAGAACGCCCAGTCCGGGAGCAGGTTGTCGGCCCGGTCGGTCAGCAGCATGCCCTTGAGGTGGACGCGGTGGCCGGCCCGGTGGGCGGGGCTGGTCGGCTCGGGCAGGACGTACGCCACCCCGCGCACCCCGGCGACCGGCAGGTCGAGGTCGATGCTGTCGAGCGGGGTGAAGCCGAAGAGCTCCGCGCAGTGGTCGGCGAGCGCGACGCGCCGGGCGGCCGGGGTGGGGAAGGGCCGGTCCCAGACGGCGGGGCGGTCGGTGACGGGGCGCGGCTCGCCGCCCTCGCCGTCGTCGAAGGTGATGTCGTACGGCAGCAGGGAGCCGTAGTCGCGGGCCAGTTGCTCCACCTTGGCCGGCACGGTCCACTCGCCGGCCCCCGGGCGTCCCTCGAGGACGACGGTGGTGCCGGGCTCCGGACGCGCCTCGTGGGGCAGTTCGCGCACGGTGTACGAACCGTCGTCCGTGGCCAGCCATTCGACGGGCAGGGCCTGGGGGTCGCGGGCGGAGCGGGTGACGACGCGGATCTGGCGGGCCACGACGAAGCAGGCGAGCAGGCCGATGCCGAACTGGCCGAGGAACTCCCGCCGGGCCGCTTCCAGTCCGTGCTCCCCGCCGCGCTTGGAACTGCGGCCGATGGTGGCGAGGAGGGAGTGGGCCTCGGCGGCGGTCAGGCCTATGCCGCTGTCCTCGATGGTCACCCGGCCGCCGGAGGCGGTCAGCCGGATGTGGACCGCGGCCTGCGGGTCGAGGGTCTGACGGGCGGTGACGGCGTCCACGGCGTTCTGCAGCAGCTCGCGGACGTAGACGCGCGGACTGGAGTAGAGGTGGTGGGAGAGCAGGTCGACCAGGCCGCGCAGGTCGACTTGGAAGGAATGGGGCGTGGACGTCATGGGGCGTCACCTCGCGTGCTTAACGGGATGGTTCGGCGATCGCGAGGTCCCCCCTCACAGATCCCGGAGTGGGCAACAGATTAGGGGGATGGTCCGACAATCTCCGCGCGAATTCCCCTCGGGGGACCACTGCGGAGGGCAGCCCGGGGGGCTACTGGAAGCGCAGGAACTGCGGCGGTACGGCGTCCACCAGCCACACCCCGTTGGCGCTGATCCGGAAGACGTGTCCGGCGGCGCGCATCGCCCCGGCGTCCACGCTGAGCACCACGGGCCGGCCCCGCCGTGCGCCGACGCGGGTCGCGGTCTCCCGGTCGGGGGACAGGTGCACGTGGTGGCGGGCCATCGGGCGCAGGCCCTCGGCGCGGATCGCGTCCAGGGCGGCGGCGACGGTGCCGTGGTAGAGGTACGCGGGCGGTTCGGCTTCCGGAAGACCGAGGTCCACGGCCACCGTGTGGCCCTGGCTGGCCCGGATCCGGGTGCCGTCGACGGCGAACCGCTGTTTGTCGTTGGCGGCCACGACGTGATCGAGCTCGGCGCGGCTGAAGGCGAAACCGTGGGCGGCGGCCGCGCGCAGAAGGTCCTCGATCTCCACCCAGCCGTGGGGGTCGAGCACCAGTCCGATGCGTTCCGGCTGATGCCGCAGGTGTTTCGAGACGTATTTGGACACCTTCACGGTGCGTTTGTCGTCCATGGCCCCAGCGTGCCCGGTCGCAGGCCCCTCCGGCAGGGATTTTTCGGGGTGCGGGCGGGCGTGGACACCCTCTATCGCTATTCCAAGATACGGAATACATTTTCCGCTGCCACTTCTGCCCAGGGGGAGAAACCATGACAGCCCATACCTCTCTGCCACGCCGTGCGGCTGCCGAACTGATCGGGACGGCAGGACTGCTCGTGGTCGTGATCGGCTCCGGAATACAGGCCGCCGAGCTCAGCCGCGACACAGGTGTCGCCCTGCTCGCCAACTCGATCGCCTCCGCCATCGGCCTCGGGCTGATCATCACGCTCTTCGGGCCGCTGTCCGGTGCCCATCTCAACCCGGTGGTCACCCTCACCGCCTGGTGGTCCCGGCGCACCGGCGGGGAGGGGCTCACCGGCCGGGAGGCGCTGGCCTACGCCGTGGCCCAGACGGCCGGAGCGATCGGCGGTGCGGTCCTGGCGGAGGCCATGTTCGGCCGGGCCCCCGGCACCTTCGCCACCCAGGTCCGCGACGGCGGACACCTGCTCGTCGGCGAGGTCGTCGCCACCGCCGGCCTCGTCCTCGTCATCCAGGGCCTCGGCCGCATAGGACGCCCGAAGCTCATCCCGGCCGCCGTCGCCGCGTACATCGCCGCGGCGATCTGGTTCACCTCCTCCGGCTCCTTCGCCAACCCGGCCGGCACCGTCGGACGCAGCTTCAGCGACTCCTTCACCGGCATAGCGCCGCAGTCGCTCCCCGGCTTCGTCCTGGCCCAGCTGATCGGCGGGATCCTCGGCCTGGCACTCGCCGCCCTGCTGTACGGAACCTCCCGGTCCGCGCAGCAGCCGGTGCCGGTGGAGACCCTCGCCGAGCCCGGCCCGGTGGACGGCACGACCCCCACCAAGGCCGCGTACGAGACCATCGGCTGACCTCTCAACCCCCGTTGCCCACAGGCAAACGGGACTTGTCCACAGCCGTTTGGGCCGGTTTTGACGGCAAAGGCGGGATCCGCCCTGTGGACGTGTGATCCGACCTGTGGACTACTGTCCGGGCCCCGCCCGGCGCGCCAGATCGTTCATCGTCCGGGCCTGGAGCTCCCGCTCCGTCGCGGCCCGGACGAACTCCGCCACGTGGTCGGCGCCGACGAGGTCCTGCACCGCACGCACCGTCCCGGCCGGCAGCGCCACCGGGGAGGGGCCCGACGGCTGCGGTGGCCCGCCCGCCCCCAGGTGCCGCTGCAGATGCCGGGTCGCGAACAGCCGCATCGCGCGCGCCAGCTCCGCGTCCACCGTCTGCTGCGCGAGCGGCCGCAGCCGCCGCACCATCGTCGCCGCCTCCGCCGCGTCCGTGTCGGTCGGCGGCACCTGCCCGAGGTAGCGCGCGAAGACGTGCTCGGTGGTGAACTCCAGGAACCGCGAGGCGATGTGCTCCACCTGCCCGCGCAGCTCCCGCAGGTGCCCGGTGATGGCCGACAGCGGCACCCCGGCCGCGTACAGCTCGGCGGCCACCGTCAGCTCCTGCGGCGAGGGCACCAGGAACTGGTCCGGGCGCCCCGGGACGCGCTCCAGCACGCCCAGCTCGCAGGCCTCGTCCACCGCGTCGTCGTCGGGCCGGCCGCCGAAGCGCTCGTTCAGCTCCTCCCGGCTGATGCGGGCCGCTTCCTCGTCGGTCCACGGCCCGTGCACCTCGGCGACCAGCCCGAGTACGCCGCCCAGCCCGCGCCCGGCGTCCCAGGCCTCCAGCAGCTCCTTGATGGAGGCCAGGGTGTAGCCGCGGTCCAGCAGGTCCGCGATCTGCCGCAGCCGCGCCAGATGCGTGTCCCGGTAGACGTTGGAGCGGCCCCGCCGCTCCGGTTTCGGCAGCAGACCCCGGTCCTGGTACGCGCGGATCGTGCGCACCGTCGCTCCGCTGTGGTGCGCCAGATCCTCGATCCGGTACTCGGCCACCGCCTGATCGGACAATCCCGGCTCCCTACGACATCGCGGCTCTGCCGACCGCGCCCGCCGCGGCCCGGGCGGCGGGTGAGGCCGCGAGGTACTCGACCGCCCTGCGCAGCGAGCCCTCCTGCGAGGGATGGTACGACCGCCGGAAGTAGCGGGGTATGGCCGTGCCGAGCTCTCTCCACGTGGGCAGCAGGCCCTTGGCCACCCCCCGGTTGAAGACCTTGACGAACCACCGCTCCCCGGCGGGCAGCAGCAGCTGCAGCACGTTGATGACGTGGGTGGCGGTGGGCTCGCCGGGTATCCAGTGCAGCGGTGTGGCCCTCCAGTCGAAGGCCACCCGGCGCGGGGTGATCGCATACCCGGTCCCGGTCACAGCCGGGGCTCTATCTTCGCGATGCGCCGCAGGGTGCGAGGGGCGAAGCGGGACATCCACAGGGCGCCCTTGGACTCGGGAGTCACCGGCACGACGGCCTCGTTGCGCACCACGGCCCGCAGGATCGCGTCGGCGACCTTCTCCGGCGGGAAGTTGCGCAGCCCGTACAGCCGCGAGGAGCGTTCCTGACGGCGCTTCTCCTCGGCCTCGTCCACCCCGGCGAACCGCGAGGTGGCCGTGATGTTGGTGTTGACGATGCCGGGGCAGATGGCGGAGACGCCGATCGACTTCGACGCCAGTTCCGCGCGCAGGCACTCCGACAGCATCAGCACCGCGGCCTTGGAGGTGCTGTAGGCCGGCAGGGTCCGGGAGGGCAGATAGGCGGCGGCGGAGGCGGTGTTGACGATGTGTCCGCCCTGGCCGCGCTCGGCCATCTGCCTTCCGAAGATCCGGCAGCCGTGGATGACGCCCCACAGGTTGACGTCGAGAACCTTCTTCCAGTCCTCGGAACTGGTGTCCAGGAAGGCCCCGGACAGGCCGATCCCGGCGTTGTTGACCAGGACGTCCACGATTCCGTACTCCGCGGCCACCTTCGCCGCGAGCTTCTCCATGGCCTGCTCGTCGCTGACGTCCGCGCACTCGCCCCAGGCCTCGGGGGCACCGACCAGGCGGGCCATGTCCGCCGTGCGCGCCGCGCCCTCGGCGTCCCGGTCCACGGCCACCACCCGGGCCCCGGCCTCGGCGAACGCGAAGGCGGTGGCCCGGCCGATGCCGCTGGCCGCACCGGTGACCAGGACCAGCCGGCCGCCGAAGCGGTCGGCGTACTTCACCGGAGCCTTACGCTCCGGTGACCGCGTGGCGGGCTCCTCCCGGGCCGTGACGAACTCGGTGATCCACGTGGCCAGCTGGTCGGGCCTGGTCCGGGGCACCCAGTGCTTGGCGGGCAGCGTACGGCGCACCAGATCCGGGGCCCAGCCCTCCAGGTCGTCGTAGAGCCGCTCGGACAGGAAAGCGTCCCCGGTCGGGGTGATCAGCTGCACCGGTACGTGGGCGTACGCGTCCGGCCGGGGCCGGCGCAGCCGCGGGCGGACGTTGTCGCGGTAGAGCCAGGCGCCGTGCGCCGCGTCCGAGGGCAGCGAGGCCGTCGGGTAGGGGCCGGCCGGCACGTTCTCCAGCCGTTCGAGCATCGCCGGCCAGCGCTTGCCGAGCGGCCCGCGCCAGGCGAGCTCCGGCAGCACGGGCGTGTGCAGCATGTACACGTACCAGGACTTGGCGCCCTGGCCCAGCAGCTGCGCGGCCCGGCGCGGGGTGGGCCGGGCCATCCGCTTCTTGATCCAGTGCCCGAAGTGGTCGAGGGAAGGGCCCGACATCGAGGTGAAGGAGGCGATCCGGCCCTCGGTGCGGGCGACGGTGGCGAACTCCCAGCCCTGTACGGACCCCCAGTCGTGCCCGACCAGGTGGACCGGCCGGTCCGGGCTGACCGCGTCGGCCACCGCCAGGAAGTCGTCGGTCAGCTTCTCCAGGGTGAATCCCCCGCGCAGCGGCTGCGGCGCGGTCGAGCGCCCGTGGCCGCGCACGTCGTAGAGCACCACGTGGAAGCGCGCGGCCAGCCGCTCGGCGACCTCCGACCAGACCTCCTTGCTGTCGGGGTAGCCGTGGACCAGCACCACCGTGGGCTGCTCGGTGTCGCCGAGTTCGGCCACGCACAGCTCCACCCCGCCGGTGCTCACCCAGCGCTCGCGCGCGCCCGCCGGTCCCGCCGTACCCGTCCCGTTCATGCCGCTCATGCCGCCTTCTCCTCAGCCCAGCGCCGCACGTGCGGCAGATCGTCG
Organism: Streptomyces sp. NPDC058525; assembly: GCF_042719495.1. Taxonomy (NCBI): domain Bacteria; kingdom Bacillati; phylum Actinomycetota; class Actinomycetes; order Kitasatosporales; family Streptomycetaceae; genus Streptomyces; species Streptomyces sp. NPDC058525. The sequence continues at coordinate 150,227 of NZ_JBHXNP010000008.1, read as the reverse complement.
TCCAGCCAGAACGCGCTCTCCCCGGGGTCCCGGGAGTCGGTGACGACCAGGATCTCCTCGAACTTCGCACCGGTGCCCCGGAAGCCCAGATGCGGCTCCACCGCCCACAGGCCGGGCTGCGGCGGATGGTCGGAGAACCGGTACGGGCTCCACAGCGGGGACCATCCCTCACGGTGCCCGTGCAGGGCGTCGGATGCCAGCCCCTTCAGGGACTGGGTGCCGAAACCGAACGCCGTCGGGGACCAGCGCCGCTCCCTGACCCGGTCGATCTTGTGCGCGATCACGCCGAAGGGATAGGCGCGGTGCCGGTTGGCATACCCCTGACGGGTCATCAGCCGCTCGACGTTCTCGTAGATCTCGCGCAGGGAGCGGCGCTCCCGCACCTGCTCCAGGATCAGGGTGCGGTGCGCCCGCAGATCGGACATGAGCCGGTCCTGCACCGGATTGAGCCCGAGGCTGCCCGAGTATCCGATGTCCGCCGCGTACCCCTTGTAGACCGGCGCCATGTCGAGGATGAAGGGCATCCCCGGCTCCAGCTTCCGGTTCGTCGGGAAGAACTGCAGCGGGATCCGGAAGCCGGCGAAGGCGGTGCGGTCGCCGAACCAGGCGAAGGGCAGGTGGAACCAGTCGCGCACGCCGCGCTCGCGCAGCCACTCCCGCTGCATCCGCGCGGCCTCGCGCTCGGTCATCCCGGGGCGCAGCTGCGCGGCGACGCTCTCCGCGCACTCGTACGAGAGGCGCTGCACTTCCCTGAACCCTCGAAAATCGTCCCCTGCCATTGGTCAGCACCCGTCTCGGTCGCCGTACGTGCCCGTAAGTTGACACTGATGAATGTGACAATGACCGGAGATCACGTCAAGGGCCGTGCACAGACCTGTGGACAAAGTTGTCCGGTCCACATCAGCCTCCAGTACGGGTATGTACTCCTGAAGGCTGAGACGGGATCCAGCTCAAGGTCTGACGTATCGCAGGAGCCGCGCCACTAACGTCGAAGCCGTGACTGTCATCGCGACCGAAAGCCTGAGCAAGCGGTACCCCCGAGTGACCGCCCTCGACCGGCTCTCCCTGGACATCGGGCCTGGTGTGACCGGCCTCGTGGGTGCCAACGGAGCCGGCAAGTCCACGCTGATCAAGATCCTGCTGGGACTGTCCCCCGCCACCGAGGGCAGCGCCGCCGTGCTCGGCCTCGACGTCACCACGCATGGCAGTGCCATCCGTGAACGCGTCGGCTACATGCCCGAGCACGACTGCCTGCCACCCGACGTCTCGGCCACCGAGTTCGTCGTCCACATGGCCCGCATGTCCGGGCTCCCGCCCACCGCGGCGCGGGAACGCACCGCCGACACCCTGCGTCACGTGGGGCTCTACGAGGAGCGCTACCGCCCCATCGGCGGCTACTCCACGGGCATGAAGCAGCGCGTCAAGCTGGCCCAGGCGCTCGTCCACGACCCCCAGCTGGTCCTCCTCGACGAGCCCACCAACGGTCTCGACCCGGTCGGCCGCGACGAGATGCTCGGCCTGATCCGCCGCGTCTACACCGACTTCGGCATCTCCGTCCTGGTCACCTCCCACCTCCTGGGCGAGCTGGAGCGGACCTGCGACCACGTCGTGGTCGTCGACGGCGGCAAGCTGCTGCGCTCCAGCTCCACCAGCGACTTCACCCAGATCACCACGACCCTCGCGGTCGAGGTCACCGACTCCGACGCGCACCCGGACGGCACCGCCGCCCTGCGCAAGGCGCTCACCGAGGCGGGCATCGCCCTGCACGCGGGCGAGGAGCAGGGACTGCCCGGCGCCGGCCACATCCTCCTGGTGGAGGCCACGGGCGAGGACACGTACGACACGGTCCGCGACACCGTCGCCGACCTCGGCATCGGCCTGGTCCGCATGGAGCAGCGCCGCCACCACATCGCGGAGGTCTTCCGCGACAGCGACCAGCCCGCGCGGTCCATCCACCAGAAGGGAGCCGGTTCCGATGGCGCCTGACACCTCGACCCAGATCCACAACATCGGCTACCGGTCCTACGACGGCCCCCGGCTCGGCCGCGCCTACGCCCGCAAGTCGCTGTTCTCGCAGTCCCTGCGGGGCGCCTACGGACTCGGCCGGTCGGCCAAGTCCAAGGTGCTGCCGATGATCCTCTTCGCGGTGATGTGCGTTCCCGCGCTGATCCTCGTCGCGGTGGCCATCGCCGTCCCCGGCTCCACCGAACTGCCGATCAAGTACACGACGTACGCCCTGACCACGCAGGTGGTCATCGGTCTCTACCTCGCGTCCCAGGCGCCCCAGTCGGTCTCCCGGGACCTGCGCTTCAAGACCGTTCCGCTCTACTTCTCGCGGCCCATCGAGCGGGTCGACTACGTCGTGGCCAAGTTCGCGGCCATGGCCTCGGCCCTGTTCATCCTCACCGCCACCCCGCTGCTGATCATGTGGATCGGCTCGCTGCTGGCGAAGTTCGACTTCGGTGACCAGACCAAGGGATTCGGGCAGGGACTGGTGTCGGTACTGCTGCTGTCGCTGCTGTTCGCGGGCCTCGGCCTGGTCATGGCCGCGCTCACCCCCCGCCGCGGGTTCGGCGTCGCCGCGATCATCGCCGTGCTGCTGATCCCGTACGGCGCGGTGACCGCCGTCCAGGGCATCGCCTACAGCACCGGGAACACCGGAGCCATCGACTGGATGGGCCTGTTCTCCCCCATCACCCTGATCGACGGGGTCCAGACGGCCTTCCTCGGCGCGACCACCGCCTTCCCCGGTGGTGACGGCCCCTCGGCCGGCACCGGCGTCGTCTACCTGCTCGTCATCCTCGGCCTCATCGCCGGCTCCTACGCCGCCCTGATGGCCCGCTACCGGAAGGCCGGGCTGTGACCATCATCGACATCGACCACACCTCCCGCTGGTTCGGGAACGTCGTCGCCGTCAACGACGTGACCATGCGCATCGGTCCCGGCGTCACCGGCCTCCTCGGCCCCAACGGCGCGGGCAAGTCCACCCTCATCAACATGATGGGCGGCTTCCTGGCCCCCTCCACGGGCACCGTCACCCTCGACGGCACGCAGATCTGGCGCAACGAACAGGTCTACAAGCAGATCGGCGTCGTGCCCGAGCGCGAGGCCATGTACGACTTCCTCACCGGCCGCGAGTTCGTCATCGCCAATGCCGAGCTGCACGGGCTCGGCGACGCCGACGCCCAGCGGGCGCTGGCCACCGTGGAGATGGAGTACGCCCAGGACCGCAAGATCTCCACGTACTCCAAGGGCATGCGCCAGCGCGTGAAGATGGCCTCCGCGCTGGTCCACGACCCGTCCGTACTGCTCCTCGACGAGCCGTTCAACGGCATGGACCCGCGCCAGCGCATGCAGCTGATGGAACTGCTGCGGCGGATGGGCGACGACGGGCGCACCGTCCTGTTCTCCTCCCACATCCTGGAGGAGGTCGAGCAGCTGGCCTCCCACATCGAGGTGGTCGTCGCCGGCCGGCACGCCGCCTCCGGCGACTTCCGCAAGATCCGCCGCCTGATGACGGACCGCCCGCACCGCTACCTCGTCCGCTCCTCCGACGACCGGGCCCTCGCCGCGGCCCTGATCGCCGACCCGTCCACGGCCGGTATCGAGGTCGACCTGAAGGAAGGCGCCCTGCGCATCCAGGCCGTCGACTTCGGGCGCTTCACCGAGCTGCTGCCGCGGGTCGCCCGCGCGCACGGCATCCGGCTGCTGACGGTCTCGCCTTCCGACGAGTCCCTCGAGTCGGTCTTCTCCTACCTCGTCGCGGCCTGAAGGAGCTGGCATCCATGTACGACCCCACCGTTGCCCGGCTCACCTACCGGGCCCTGCTCGGCCGCCGCCGGGCGCTGATCCTCTTCCTCCTGCCCGCCCTGCTGATCCTCATCGCGATCGCCGTCCGCGCCCTCACGGGTGTGGACGACAAGGTCGCCGCCGACCTGCTCGGCGGGTTCGCCCTCGCGACGATGGTCCCGCTGATCGGCGTCATCGCCGGCACGGGCGCCATCGGCCCCGAGATCGACGACGGATCGATCGTCTACCTGCTCTCCAAGCCGGTGAAGCGGCCGACGATCATCATGACCAAGCTGATCGTGGCGATCGCCGTCACCATGGCCTTCTCCGCGATCCCCACCCTGATCGCCGGGTTCATCCTCAACGGCAACGGACAGCAGATCGCCGTCGCCTACACCATCGCCGCCCTCGTGGCCTCGATCGCCTACAGCGCGCTGTTCCTGCTGCTGGGCACCGTCAGCCGGCACGCGGTCGTCTTCGGCCTGGTCTACGCCCTGATCTGGGAGTCGCTCTTCGGCAGCCTGGTCTCCGGCGCCAAGACCCTCAGCGTCCAGCAGTGGGCCCTGTCGCTGGCCGAGAAGGTCGCCGGGGAGGGATACGTCGACGCCACCGTCGGCCTGCCCACCGCCGTGGTCCTGCTCACCGTGGTCACCGTCGGCGCCACCGTCTACGCGGGCCAGAAGCTGCGACGCCTCACCCTGGCCGGCGAGGAGTAGGTCCACCGCACCGCCCGAAGACGTGCCCCGCCCGGCCCACCGGCCAGGCGGGGCACAGCTTCGCGCGTCATCATCGGGGCATGATCGAGCACACCGAGCCCGAGCCGTCCAGGCCCCTGCGGTCCTGGATACGCTCCTCGCCCGGAACGCACATCTGGCTCTTGATCATCGCGGTCACCAGCATCATCGTCGTGATCGCACCCGACCGGGTCGAGCACATCCTGCTCCACCGCAACAGCAGCAACATCCACCAGCTGGTCGAACACCCCGTCCGGGCCCTCGTCAGCAGCGCCTTCTGGATCGAGAACCCGGCCTCGCTCGCCCTCTACGCCGTGCTCTTCGAGCTGTTCCAGGCTCCCGTCGAACGCTGGCTGGGCACCCTGCGCTGGCTCGTGATCGTCGCGACCGCCCACATCGTCGCCACACTGGTCAGCCAGAAGGTCCTCCTGATGGCCATCGAGGACCACCGCGCCCCGCGCAGCATGACCCATGTCGTCGACATCGGCGTCAGCTACGGCATCGCGGCCGCCGTCGGAGTCCTCACCTACCGGCTGCCCAACCCCTGGCGGTGGCTCTACCTCGCGGGCGCCGTCGCCTTCTTCGGGCTCCCCCTCCTCACCGGCGGCACCTTCACCGACCTCGGCCACGCCATCGCGCTCTGCGTCGGCCTGCTCTCCTGGCCGCTCACCCGGCACCTTGTTTCACGTGAAACGTGACTAACCGGCTTCCGCTTTCGCCACACCGTGCTCCCACGCCCACGCGGCGATCCCCACCCGGTTGCGGGCCCCGAGCTTCGCCTGGACGTTCGCGATGTGGGTCTTGGCCGTCCCCGCGGTGATGAACAGCTCCGCGCCGATCTCGGCATTGGTCAGCCCCCGCGCCACCAGCCGTACGATCTCGACCTCCCGCTCGGTGAGCGGATGCGCCACGGCGGCGGGGACCGGACCCGCCTGGGTCAGCGTGCTGAGCAGCCGGACCGTGATCTGCGGACTGATCAGCGTGTCCCCGGCCATCGCGGCGCGCACCCCCTCGATCAGCAGGGCCGGTCCGGACCGCTTCAGGAGGAACCCGCACGCCCCGTTGCGCAGCGCCGTGTGCACGTACTCGTCCAGGTCGAAGGTGGTGACCACCACCACCCGGGTCAGCGGCGCCAGCAGCCGGGTCACCTCCAGGCCGTCCAGCCGCGGCATCCGGATGTCCGCCAGGACCACGTCGGGCCGCAGCTCCCGGGCCAGCGCCACCGCGCTCTCCCCGTCGGCCGCCTCCCCCACCACGGTCATGTCCGGCTGCGAATCGAGGATCAGCCGGAAGCCGCTGCGGATGTCCTCTTGGTCGTCGGCTATCAGGATGCGTGTGGTCACTGCGCCATGATCACCCGACAGGATCCCCCTGCGCGGGGAAGACCGCACAAACCCGCCACCCGCCATCCGGCCCTGCCCCGGCCCGCAGGGTCCCGCCGGCGGCTTCCACCCGCCCGCGCAGCCCCGCCAGCCCCGTACCGCCCTGTCGCAGGCGGCCCAGCAGCCCGCCGGTGCTCCGGGGCGCGGCGGAGTTGACCACGCTGAGTTCCGTGCCGGCCCCCGTGCGGCGCACGGCGACCCGCACCACGGCGGCGCCGGGCGCGTGCCGGCGGACGTTCGTCAGGGCCTCGACGGCCACCCGGTAGGCCGTGGTGTCCGCCTCCCGGGTCAGTCCCGCCAGCGCCGCGGGATCGCTCTCCAGCTCCCCGCCCTCGAACCGCTCCACCAGTTCCGGCAGTCGGGCCAGTCCCGGTACCGGAGCGGTCGTACGGCCCGCCGCCTCCTGCAGGGCGTGCACGGTCCGGTCCATCGACTCCAGGGCGCTCAGCCCCGAGGCCTCGATCCGCTCCAGCGCGCGGACCGCCTGCCCCGGGTCCTGCGCGGCCACGAACCGTGCCGCCTGCGCCTGCACCACGATCGCGCTCACGTCGTGCGCCACGAAGTCGTGCAGGTCCCGGGCCAGTTCCAGCTGCTGGTCGCGCCGCGCGTCCCGTACGGCCTGCCGCAGCCGGCCCGCCTGACGGCGCAGGTAGCCGCCGGCGGCCAGTGCCCCGAAGGCCGGCACGGCCCAGAAGGCCGCCGCCCCGCAGACCTCCAGCCACGATCCGTCCGCCCACACCAGCGGGACCGGCCACAGGGCCACTGCCGCCACGCCCAGAGCGCCCGCGAGGCTCCCGGACCGGAGCGGGGACCAGCGGGCCACCAGGGCCAGCAGCGGCAGCAGTACCGCCATCCCCGCCAGCGACCAGGTGCTGGGCACGGACAGGGCCGAACCGATCAGGGACACCAGGCCCGCCCCGGCCAGGACGGGGGCGTACAGCGCGCTCGGTTTCAAGGGCACGTCCCGACCCTACGAGCCCCCCTCCGCCCCCGGTATCTCCCGTTCGGCAGAGGCCCGCCGCACCCGGCGGCGGCCGGTCCTGCTGATCGGCGGATGGTTCCGCGGCGGCGGCCGGCCCCGAAATTCGCTGGTAAGGGCAGTGTGCGAGGGGCAGAGTGAGTTGTGCGGGGAGCAACAAAAGGTCCGGGGAAGCCACTTCGAGCGCGCCTTGCGGCGCGGGCTTCCCCGGACCTCTCGTACGTCGTGCGCGGCTCCCGCTACGCGGCGCCCAGCAGGCGCTCCAGCACCACCGCGATGCCGTCCTCGTCGTTGGAGGTCGTCACCTCGTCGGCCACCGCCTTGAGCTCCGCGTGGGCGTTGGCCATCGCCACGCCGTGCGCCGCCCACCCGAACATCGGGATGTCGTTGGGCATGTCGCCGAAGGCGATCGTCTCCCCCGCCTTCACCCCGAGCCGGCGCGCGGCCAGCGACAGGCCGGTGGCCTTGGTCAGCCCCAGCGGCAGGATCTCCACGATCCCGGGACCCGCCATGACGATGTCGACCAGGCTGCCCACGGTCTCCCGGGCCACCTTGACGAGCGCGTCGTCGTCCAGCCCCGGGTGCTGGATGTACAGCTTGTTCAGCGGGGCCGTCCACACCGCGGCGGTGTCCTCCAGGTATATGGCCGGCAGGCCCTCCTGCACCTGGTAGCCCGGCCCGAACAGGACCTCGCCGTCCACACCGTCCCGGCTGGCCGCCAGGGCCAGCGGACCGATCTCGGCCTCGATCTTCGCCAGCGCCAGACCGGCGAGCTGCCGGTCCAGCGTCACCGACGTCAGCAGCCGGTGTGCGCCCGCGTCGTAGACCTGGGCGCCCTGCCCGCAGACGGCGATGCCCTTGTAGCCGAGGTCGTCCAGTACGTGCCGGGTCCAGGGCACGGCACGGCCCGTGACGACGATGTGCGCCGCGCCCGCCGCGGTGGCCGCGACGAGCGCTTCACGGGTGCGTTCCGAGACGGTGTCGTCGCCACGCAGCAGCGTGCCGTCGAGATCGGTCGCGACGAGCTTGTACGGGAACGGGGCCGGGGTCACTTGGTGATCGGCTCCAGGACCTCGCGGCCGCCCAGGTACGGACGCAGCGCCTGCGGCACGTGCACCGAACCGTCGGCCTGCTGGTGGTTCTCCAGGATGGCGACGATCGTGCGCGGTACGGCGCACAGGGTGCCGTTCAGCGTGGACAGCGGCTGGGTCTTCTTGCCGTCGCGGTAGCGGATCGACAGGCGGCGGGCCTGGAAGCCGTCGCAGTTCGAGGCGGAGGTCAGCTCGCGGTACTTGCCCTGGGTCGGGATCCACGCCTCGCAGTCGAACTTGCGCGAGGCGGAGGCGCCCAGGTCACCGGTGGCGACGTCGATCACCTGGAACGGCAGCTCCAGGCTGGTCAGCCACTGCTTCTCCCACTCCAGCAGGCGCTGGTGCTCGGCCTCGGCCTCCTCCGGCGCGACGTACGAGAACATCTCGACCTTGTCGAACTGGTGGACGCGGAAGATGCCGCGGGTGTCCTTGCCGTACGTGCCGGCCTCGCGGCGGAAGCACGGCGAGAAGCCGGCGTAGCGCAGCGGCAGCTTGTCGGCGTCGATGATCTCGTCCATGTGGTACGCGGCGAGCGGGACCTCGGAGGTGCCGACCAGGTAGTAGTCGTCCTTCTCCAGGTGGTACACGTTCTCCGCGGCCTGGCCGAGGAAGCCGGTGCCCTCCATGGCGCGCGGACGGACCAGCGCCGGGGTGAGCATCGGGATGAAGCCGGCTTCGGTGGCCTGGGCGATGGCCGCGTTGACCAGGGCCAGCTCGAGCAGCGCGCCCACGCCGGTCAGGTAGTAGAAGCGCGAGCCCGACACCTTGGCGCCGCGCTCGACGTCGATGGCGCCCAGCGACTCGCCGAGCTCCAGGTGGTCCTTCGGCTCGAAGCCCTCGGCGGCGAAGTCGCGGATGGTGCCGTGCGTCTCCAGGACGGTGAAGTCCTCCTCGCCGCCGACCGGGACGTCCTCATGGACGATGTTGCCGAGCTGGAGCAGCAGCCGCTTGGCGGCTTCGTCCGCCTCGTTCTGCTCGCTCTCGGCCGCCTTGACGTCCTGCTTGAGCTGCTCGGCCTTCTTCAGGAGCTCCGCCCGCTCCTCCGCGGAGGCCTTCGGGATGAGCTTGCCGAGCGACTTCTGCTCATTGCGCAGTTCGTCGAAGCGCATGCCGGAGGACCTGCGGCGCTCGTCGGCGGAGAGCAGTGCGTCGACGAGTTCGACGTCCTCTCCACGAGCGCGCTGCGAGGCGCGGACACGGTCAGGGTCTTCACGGAGCAGCCGGAGGTCAATCACCCCTCCAGGCTACCGGGCTGGGGTTCCTGGGATCACACCGATATCACGCTGCGTGTCGCTATGTCCTAATTGCCGCGAATGCATAAGTCTTGGCTGCTGGCCGGAAGCGAACCTTCTCGGGCGGTCAATAAAAGCGGGCCCATTCCCCGAAAAGGGGCACATCGGCAGCCGCGTGCCGTGCCTGAGCAGGGCCGGAGGCGGTTCCTTGTCCACAGGAATTACCTGCCGGCGGATCTTATCCACAGGCTGTGTGCCGCATCTGTGGACACGTAAATAGATCATTAGCAACCGGCGGGGCCTCGGGGCGAATCAGGGTTCAAACCACCCTCACACACTCATTCGGGTGGGAATGACTCGCCCCAAAGAGTTGATCCACGATACGGGGGTGACGCCGTTCACCTTCCGCTCCCCAGCGCGAAACCTGAGCCCCACGACCGATTTGTCGACCTTGTCGTGCTGCTCTGTCGACTTGTCCCCAGGTCCCCATCTCGGCCTGTGGATAACTCTGTGGACAGTGGACGAAGCCTCAGGCCCGGCCGTCGAGGCAGCGCGTCAGCCAGTCGGAGGCGGCCGTGAAGTCGCCGTCGGAGGTTCCCGGCCTCGGGGCCCGGACGTCACCCTGAGCGACGCCCGCCCGCGGATAGGACCCGAGGAAACGGACCTGCGGGCAGGTGCGCTTGAGGCCCATGAGGGCCTCGCTGACGCGCCGGTCGGAGATGTGGCCCTCGGCGTCGACCGCGAAGCAGTAGTTGCCGATGCCCTCGCCCGTCGGCCGGGACTGGATCAGCATCAGGTTGACCCCGCGCACGGCGAACTCCTGGAGGAGCTCCAGCAGCGCACCGGGGTGGTCGTCGCCGAGCCACAGCACGACGGAGGTCTTGTCGGCGCCGGTCGGGGCGGCGGGCCGGGCGGGGCGCCCGACGAGCACGAACCGCGTCTCGGCGTTCTCGGCGTCGTGGATCTCGGTGACCAGCGGGACGAGCCCGTAAGTGGCGGCGGCGAACTCGCCGGCGAAGGCCGCGTCGAAGCGCCCCTCCTGGACCAGCCGGGCGCCGTCGGCGTTCGAGGCCGCCGACTCCCACACCGCGTCGGGCAGGTTCGCCCGCAGCCAGTTCCGCACCTGCGGCTGGGCGACCGGGTGCCCGGTCACCGTCTTGACGTCCGACAGGGCGGTACCGGGGCGCACCAGGAGCGCGAACGCGATGGGCAGCAGCACCTCGCGGTAGATCATCAGCGGCTCGCCGGAGGCCAGCTCGTCGAGGGTGGCGGTTACCCCGCCCTCCACCGAGTTCTCGATCGGCACCAGGGCGGCGGCGGCCTCGCCGTTGCGCACGGCGTCCAGGGCGGCCGGGACCGACACCATCGGGACGAGCTCCCGGGTGGCTGCCTCCGGCAGTGTGCGCAGGGCGGCTTCGGTGAAAGTGCCCTCGGGACCGAGATACGTGAAGCGGGTTGCCGACATGCAGTCAGCCTAATGCCGGGGTGCTGCCCACCGGGGTGCTGTTCACCCCTCGAGCAGCCGCTGCCCCACGTACTCGCCGGTGCGCGGACCGGGCGGAACGGCGTAGAGCCCGCTGGACTCGTGCCGGATGAAGGCCGACAGCGCGTCACCGCGGTCGAGCTTGCGCTGGACGGGGACGAACCCGCGCAGCGGATCGGCCTGCCAGCACACGAAGAGGAGTCCCGCGTCGGGCGAACCGTCGGGGCCGATCCCGTCGTGGAAGGAGAAGGGGCGCCGCAGCATGGCGGCCCCGCCGTTCTGCTCGGGGGCGGAGATCCGGGCGTGCGCGTTGGACGGGATGACCGGCTTGCCGTCCGGGCCGATCTTGTCGAGAGCCATCTCGGTGGTCTCGCCGCCGCCGGTCAGCGGGGCTCCGGTGGCCTTGGTCCGGCCGATCACCTGCTCCTGCTGGGCGACGGACTGCTTGTCCCAGTCGTCGAGGAGCATCCGGATGCGCCGGACGACGGCGTACGAGCCCCCCGCCATCCAGGCGTGCTCGGCGGGCCCGGGCCCGGCGGCGGGCACGAAGATCCGCTTGTCGAAATCGGGCTCCGAGGGCTTCGGGTTGCCCGTGCCGTCGATCTGGCCCATGAGATTGCGGGCGGTCATCGGGGAGGCCGTGGCGCCGCGGGAGCGGTTGAAGCCGTTCATCTGCCAGCGGACGCGGGCCGCCTCCCCGGCGTCCTTCTGGAGGGCGCGCAGGGCGTGGAACGCGACGAGCCCGTCGTCCGCGCCGATCTGGACCCACAGGTCGCCGTTGCTGCGCTGGGCGTCGAGCCGGTCTGAGGAGAAGTCCGGCAGCGGCTCCAGGGCGGCGGGGCGGCGGGCGGTGAGGCCGGTGCGCTCGAAGAAGGAGTGGCCGAAGCCGAAGGTGACGGTCAGGGAGGACGGGCCGGCATCGAGGGCGATGCCGGTGTCCTCGGTCGGGGCGGTCTCACCCGCCATCAGCCGCCGGGCGGTCTCGGACCAGCGCCGCAGCAGCGCGGCGGCCTCCGTGCGGCCGGCTCCCGCCGTGAGGTCGAAGGCGATGAGGTGACCCTTGGCCTGCAAGGGCGTGGTGATGCCGGCCTGGTGGTCGCCGTGGAAGGCGACCTGGGTGGCGCCGAGGGAGGACAGGCTGCCGGGGGTCCCGGAGCCGGAACCGCTCCCGGAGCCGCCGGCGAATGCGGAGTGCGCGAGGGCGCCGCCGGCGGCCCCCAGTGCGAGCCCGGTGGCGCCTGCGGCGCCGACGGTGCCCAGCAGCCGGCGGCGGGAGATCTCGATGTCGGTATTGCTCTGGGTCACGCGGGTCAGCCGATCTTCACGGTCTTCTGGACGGTCGTCTGGTCGATGTCGGACGTACGGACGGTCACGTCGATGCGCCATTCGCCCGCGAGCGGCAGCTGCACACCGGACGCCGTCCAGTGCCCGGGGGAGGAGCGTTCGGGCAGGAGGGGCAGGGGGCCGATGTCCTTCGCCGGGAGGGTGAAGGACACCTTGACCTCGGGGAGGTCGAGGGGCGTGCCCTCGCCGGAGTCAGCCCACAGATGCAGGGTGTTGGCGCCGACCCGCCCCGGGTCGAGCTCGAGCCGGACGTTCCCCTTGCCGTTCGGGCCGCCGGTGTCGAAGGGCAGGGTGATCTTCACGGCGCGGTCCGGAACCGCCGTCGAGACGGAGCCGCGGGAGGCCTCCCGCTCCACGGTGCGACCGGGCTCGGTGCTCGTGAGCACCGTGGTGACGGCGAGCAGGGCCACGGCGACCGCCGCCTCGGCGAGGACCGAACGGCGCAGGCCCGTACGGTCCGGATCCGCGTCACGGACCCGCTTCTCGCGCGCGTTGTCGAGGGCGGCGCGCTGCCGGGCGAGCTGGGCGGCGCGCCGGGGGTCGGCGGGCACGGCGACCGGCTCTGTTTCACGTGAAACATCGGCTGCGGATGCGGATGCGGATGCGGATGCGTCTGCGGCCGTTTCACGTGAAACAACGGCCCCGTCCACAGGTGCGTCGGCGAGCCGTGCGGTCCACTTGCGGGACATGTAGGCGATGGCGACGAGGACGGCGACCAGGCCGACCTTCAGGAGCAGCAGCTGCCCGTACGAGGTTCCGGTCAGTGCCGACCAGCTGCCGAGCTGGCGCCAGGACTGGTAGACGCCGGTGACCGCGAGGACCAGGACGCTGACGAAGGCGACCTGGGAGAAGCGCCGGACGGCGGCCCGCTCGATCCCGGGGACCTTGTGCAGGGCGACGAGCAGCGCGGCGAGCCCGCCGAGCCAGGTGGCCACGGCCAGCAGGTGCAGGATGTCCGCCGGCATGGCGATGCCGGGCTGGATGCCCGTGGAGGCGTGCTCGGACAGGGCCCAGGTGGCGGCGATGCCGGCGGAGACCACGGCCCCGCCGATGCCCAGGCCGAAGGTGAGGTCGTTGGTGTCCCGCGCCTCGGTGTCCCCGGCCTCCTCAGGCCCCTGCTTCGCGCCCTCCACCGCGCCCTCCACCGAGCCGTCCGCCGCGGTCGCGGCGCTCTGCCGGCGTGCGTAGACGCCGAAGAGGACCGCGATGAAGAGGGCCGCGGCGCCCAACAGGAGCAGCCGGGAGATCAGCGAGGCACCGGTCTTGGTCTCCAGGACGGCCTGCAGGCCCTCGAGGTCGAAGACGTCGGCGAACTTCCCGGACCCGGTGTACGGGGCGCGCAGCACGAGCATGGCGAGGGTGGCGGCCGTCAGGGTCACCCAGGCGCGTACGACGAGCTTCTGGAGCGGCCGCTCGGCGGCGCCCCGGCGCCAGCACAGCAGGATGAAGGCGGCGCCGCCGACGAGGACGGTGAAGCCGGCGTAGGCGGCGTAGCGGGCGATCCCGTACGCGATGCCGACGGGCCCGCCGCCCGTCTGCGCGGCGGGCAGGGTGACATCGGTGGCCGAGGGCGCGCCGATGGAGAAGGTGAAGGCGCCGGAGATGGGATGGCTGTCGGCGGAGACGGCCTGCCAGGCGACGGTGTACGTGCCGTTGGGCAGGCCGGAGTGCAGCGCGGTGCCGTAGCGGACGGTGCTGCCGCTGCACATGTCGCGCAGTTCGCCGGTGTCCACGCGCTTGCCCTGGGGGTCCAGCACGCGGATGGAGTCGTCGCCCAGGGCGACCTGCTCCGAGAAGGAGAGCGTGACCTGGGCGGGGGCCGTGGCGACCACCGCCCCGTCCGCGGGATCGCTCGCGGTGAGTGCCGCGTGCGCCGAGGCCGGGGAGGCCGCGGTGAACAGGGCTGCCAGCAAGGCCGGGAGGACCAGCACGAGCCGCGGCAGCAGTGCCGCGGTCCGGGCGTGAACCGTGGATGGGGCGGGGGCGGTGGCCGTCATGGCGAGTCGCTTCCTCGGTCCGTCAGTGACCGTTGCCGGCGGTGGATGTCGGAGCCTGCGCGGTGTTGTACGTCCGTTCCTTCACCTCGACCTCGACCTTGACCGGCGCGGCCTTCTCGAAGCGCAGCTCGATGGTGACCTTGTCGCCGACCTTCGGCGTGCTCTTGAGCCCCATGAACATGATGTGGTCGCCGCCGCGCGCCAGCTTGAGCTCGCCGTTGGCGGGCACGTCCAGGGACTGGACCTGCTGCATCTTCTGGTTCTTCGTCTCGTGGATCTGCAGGTCGTCGGAGAGCGAGGAGGTGACGCCGGTGAGCTTGTCGGCGGTCTTGGAGTCGTTCTTGATGACCATGAACGCGCCGGCCATCTTGTCGTTGACCGGCTGCGGCATGAAGGCGCCGCTGACCGTGGGCGCGGGCTTGGACGCCTCGTCCTCGGAGCCGGAACAGCCGGATATGGCGAGCGCTGCCGTCAGGGAGAGGGCGGCGGCGAGGGAGCGGGTGGTGCGGGCGTTCACGGGTTCTCTCCCTTGATGATCTTCGGCAGGTCCTTGGTGTAGTCCTCGACGGTCGTGCCCTCGCCGTAGAGGACGTAGCCCTCGTCGGTCTTGGGCGAGAAGCCGATGACCTGGGCGCCGTGCATGGACACGACGTTGCCGTTGGCGTCCGTCTTGGCGGCCTCGATACCGATGCCGAGAGCCCGCGCGGCGGCCTGGATGCTCGCGAAGTCCCCGGTGAGTCCGGTGAAGGACGGGTCCTGGGCCCTGAGCCACGCGCCGAGGGATTCGGGAGTGTCACGGTCGGGGTCGGTCGTGACGAAGACGACCTGGAGGTTGTCCTGGTCGGCCTTGGGGAGTGCCTTCTTGGCGACGGCGATGTTGCTCATCGTCAGCGGGCACACGTCGGGGCAGTGGGTGTAGCCGAAGTAGATGAGCGTCGGCTTGCCCTTGGTCTGCTCGCGCAGGTTCCACGGCTTGCCCGTGGTGTCGGTGAGGACCAGTTCCGGCTTGGTGAACGGGCGGTCCAGCACGGTCGCGGCCTTGTTCTTGCTCTGGCCGCCGGAGATCTGGTTGACCGCGCCGGGCTTGGCGGTCTCGCCGCCGCAGGCGGTCAAGGTGAGTGCGGCTGCCGCGATGAGTGCGGCGACCGTCACGCGTGTGGTGCGCATGGAGAAATGTCCCTGTGATCGGGGATGTGACGGACGTTCGGGAACGGCAGGGCGACGGGGCGCGGCCGGTCAGGCGGAGCGGCGGCGCGAGGCGACGCCGAAGGCGACACCGCCGAGCCCGATGACGATGCCGGCGATGCCGAGGGCGCGCGCGGTCGTGTCGGAGCCTTGCTCGGCGTCGGCCTGGTCGTGGCCGTGCTCGCCGTCCTTGGCCTTCTCGGCGGTGGGCTTGTCGGTGTTCTTGGCGCCGGCGTCGTGGTGGTCGGCACCCTGGGCGGCGGTCAGTTTCAGGACGGGCGCGGGGTTCTGCGGTTCCGCGGCGCCTTCCTTGGTCTCTTCGATCCAGCGGACGACCTCGCCGTTGTCGTAGGTCTGGATGGACTTGAAGACCATCTGCTCCGCGTTCTCGGGCAGCTTGCCCACGGAGAGCGGGAACTGCTGGAACTTGCCGGGCTCGATCTTGCCGCCGGACCAGGTGACCTTGGTGACGGCCTCGTTGATCTGCTTGCCGTGGACGGTGAGCGGCTTGTCGAGCTTGCTCTTCTCGACCGTCACGGTCCAGCCGGGAACGTCCTGCGGCATGACGGACGTGAGGGGCTGGTCGACCGGGAAGTTGACCTCCAGCTGGGTGGTCGAGGCGTTGTCGCGCTCGTTGGGGACCTTGAAGTTGATCGTCGCGTAGCCGCCCTTGGCGGCCTCGCCGGGCTGTACGCCGACGTGCGCGAAGGCGGTGCCGGACAGCAGCAGGACGGTACCGGCGGCGAGGGCGGCGGCGAAGGAGACGCGAGAGGTCTTCATGGCAGAAACACTCCACGGAAGCAGGGGTGACGGCGGCTCCGCGCACGGGTGCGTGCGGAGTTCCGCGGCACCCGCGTTCCCGTCGTGTGTCCCGGGAGAGGAGGTGCCGCGTCAGGCTGCGAGGGCGAGCGCCGCGGGTGGTCCGCGCCTGATCACCATGTGCTGGAGCGCCTCACGGCCGGTGGCGCCCGCGGGATCGGCCGCGGTCCGCAGGGCCCGCGGAGTGCCGGCGGGCGTGCCCGGGAGACCCGCGCGGAGGGCGCGTACGAAGGCCAGCGCGGCCCGCAACGGGCGCACCGGGTCGGCTTCGGCGGAGAGCCGGGACAGTTCGACGAGCCGGAAGAGCGCGGCGTCGCCGCGGCCGAGGAGCCAGCCGACGGCCAGTGCCGCCAGCAGGTGGCCGAGCAGCATGGCCGGGCTGAACAGCCCGGTCGCGGGGGCCGAGGCGGCCGCCTGCGCCACCTGGGCGTGCGCCCCGTGGCCCTGAGCGGCGAGCTGTCCCGCCTGAGCGGCCTCTGCGGTCAGGGCGGCCGGGTCGAGTCCGGCGGTCGTCAGGATCTGCCGGGCGTCCGCCGGGCTGAGCGGTACGGAGTTGCCCCCGCACACCAGCCGCGCGGCGAGCTCGGCCAGCGAACTGTCGGCCGAGGTGGCCGTTGTCGCTCCCGCCGACGCCGACGCCGACGCCGCCGCGGCACTGTGCTGGCCGAGGCCGAACACGGTGTGCAGCGCGAGCTGTCCGGCCGTCAGGCCCGCCGCGATGCCGGGCAGCGAGCGCCGGCGGCCGGCGAGCGGAGCGGCGACCGCGAAGACCGCGAGGAAGCCGAGGCACAGCGACCACCACGGCACCGTGGCACAGGACGCCAGGGCGTGCCCCGCCGCGGACAGCACGACACAGACCGCGGTGAACACCGCGGCCCGGATGAGCCGGAGGCCGGCTCCGGCGTGCGTCGCGTGGGGGGCAGTCATGGCCGGGCCATCATCGCACTGCGCTTAGGCCCTCCATACGGCAGGTCCGGAAGGTCCCATGAGTCCGGCATGGGACCCGGCCCGAGGCCCTGCCGGAGGGCCGCGGCGGGCACCGCCGCATATCCCGGATCCCGGGAGAGCCGCATCGGCCGAACGAGGGCAATGGAGCTCTTGGATGCCCTTTGGGCGCTTACGGTCCCCCGTGGGCGGCAATAGGTAACCGTATGAGCATCTGGTGGTCTCTCCACTTGAGGCGCGAAGCCGCGAGCGTGCCGCTCGCCAGGCGACTGCTGCTCGGAACGATGGAGACCGCTGGGGTGGACCCGGACATCTCCTACGACCTCTCGGTGGCGCTGAGCGAGGCGTGTGCGAACGCGGTGGAGCACGGCGGCGACGGCATGATCCCGGACGAGACCGAGGCGTACCACGTCACGGCCTATCTGGACGGGGACTGCTGCCGCATCGAGGTGACGGATTCGGGTCCCGGATTCCCGCCCTCAGCGGTGGCCCGTCGCAGACCCTCGCTGGCCGAGCACGGGCGCGGCATGCACCTGATCGAGGAACTGGCCGATCACGTCCGGTTCCGCAACCGGCCCGGCCGCGGCGCGGTCGTGAGTTTCGACAAGATGCTGAAGTGGCGCGACGACGCGCTGCTGAAGGTGTCGTAGGAACGCCGACGGGCGGGACCCCCGCAAGGATCCCGCCCATCAAGGCGCCGGGCTTGGCGCCGGCCGTGCTCGTCAGCCCTTGAGGCGTGCCATCCAGGCCTCGACCTCGACCGAGGTGCGGGGCAGGCCGGCCGACAGGTTCCGGTTGCCGTCCTCGGTGACGAGGATGTCGTCCTCGATCCGGACGCCGATGCCGCGGTACTCCTCGGGCACGGTCAGGTCGTCGGCCTGGAAGTACAGGCCGGGCTCGACGGTCAGGCACATGCCCGGCTCCAGGGTGCCGTCGACGTACGCCTCGGTGCGCGCGGCCGCGCAGTCGTGGACGTCCATGCCGAGCATGTGGCCGGTGCCGTGCAGGGTCCAGCGGCGCTGCAGGCCGAGTTCCAGGACGCGCTCGACCGGGCCCTCCAGCAGGCCCCACTCGACGAGCTTCTCGGCCAGGACGTGCTGGGAGGCGTCGTGGAAGTCGCGGAACTTGGCGCCCGGCTGGACCGCGGCGATGCCGGCTTCCTGGGACTCGTACACCGCGTCGTAGATCTTGCGCTGGATGTCGGTGTACGTGCCGTTGATCGGCAGCGTGCGCGTGACGTCGGCGGTGTAGAGCGAGTGGGTCTCCACGCCGGCGTCGAGCAGCAGCAGGTCGCCGGAGCGGACGTCGCCGTCGTTGCGCACCCAGTGCAGGGTGCAGGCATGCGGGCCGGCGGCGCAGATGGAGCCGTAGCCGACGTCGTTGCCCTCGACGCGGGCCCGCAGGAAGAAGGTGCCCTCGATGTAGCGCTCGGACGTGGCCTCGGCCTTGTCGAGGACCTTCACGACGTCCTCGAAGCCGCGGACGGTGGAGTCGACGGCCTTCTGCAGCTCGCCGATCTCGAAGTCGTCCTTCACGGCGCGGGCCTCGGAGAGGTAGACCCGCAGTTCCTCGTCCCGCTCCTTGGTCACCTTGTCGGTGAGGGCGGACTCGATGACCGCGTCGTGGCCGCGCACGTTCCGCACGGGGCCCTCGGCCTCGGTGAGGGCCTCGGCGAGCTCGCGGACGTCCTTGGCGGGGATGCCCAGGAGCTGCTCGGCCTCGGTGAGGGAGTGGCGCCGCCCGACCCACAGCTCGCCCTGGCCGGAGAGCCAGAACTCGCCGTTCTCGCGGTTGGAGCGGGGCAGCAGGTAGATCGCGGCCGTGTGGCCGGTCTCCCCGGTGGGCTCCAGGACCAGGACGCCGTTCTCGGTCTGGTCGCCGGTGAGGTACGCGTACTCGGTCGAGGCGCGGAAGGGGTACTCGGTGTCGTTCGAGCGGGTCTTCAGGCGGCCCGCGGGGACGACGAGGCGCTCGCCGGGGAAGCGCGCGGACAGCGCGGCGCGGCGGGCGGCGGTGTGCGCGGCCTGGGCGATGGGCTCGAGCCCGTGCAGCTCGGTGTCGGCCCAGCCGGTACGCATGCTCTCGGCGAGTTCGTCGCTGACGCCCGGGTACAGACCGTTCTTGCGCTGCTTGTGCGTCTTCTTGGGCTGCTCTTCTTCCGGGGTCTCCGGGGTGAGCTCGTCAGCCACGTCATTCTCCTCAGCTACGACGACAGGCACGGACCGGGGTGGGGCCCTTGTCCATCGTATGTGCGAGCACTCGCGGGCCCATGTGCTTTATCGCACAAACGACCGTTTTGATCGGTCGCATCGTGCTCACTCGAACCGGGCGGCGAGCAGGACGATGTCCTCGGGGAGGTCGGCCGGGTCGCCTTCGGGCAGTACGGTCCGCAGGATGTGCTCGCAGAGGGCCGCCGGGTCCTCCCGGGCGGTACGGGGGACCGACGCGGCCGCCGCGTGCAGCCGGGCGTAGGCGCGGTCCATCGGGTCGCCGGTGCGGCGCAGCAGCCCGTCCGTGTACAGCAGCACCGTTTCTCCGGGAGCGGGCTCGATCTCCACGCTGGGCGCCTCCCAGCAGGACAGCATCCCGAGCGGCGCGGAGAGCGAGGTCTCCACGTACTCGGTGCGGCGCTCGCCGATGAGCAGCGGCGGGGCGTGCCCGGCGCCCGCCAGGATCATCTTGCGCTGGGCGGGCTCGCAGTAGGCGAAGAGCGCGGTGGCCGAGCGCGCGGGCTCGGTGAGGCGCAGCAGCAGCTCCAGGTCGGACAGGACGGCGACCGGGTCCTCGCCCTCCATCACGGCGTAGGCGCGCAGCGAGGCGCGGAGCCGGCCCATCGCGGCGACGGCGCTGGGCCCCGACCCGGTGACGGATCCGACGGCCAGCCCCAGGGCGCCCTCGGGCAGCGGCAGCGCGTCGTACCAGTCGCCCCCGCCGCGCGGCCCGGTGTGGTGGCAGGCGGCGAGCTGGACTCCGGGGACCCGGGGGAGGCGGCTGGGCAGCAGCTCCTCGGTGACGGTGGCCAGGCGGGAACGGGAGCGCTCGACCTCCAGCATCCGGGCGAGGTGCTCGGCGGCGTGCCGTACGTACAGTCCGGCGAGGTCGCGCTGGCGGTCGCTGGGCTCGGCCTGCTCGTCGTAGAGCCAGACGGCGGCGCCGAGCCGGCCGGTGGCCTCGGCGGTCAGCGGGAGCGCGTAGCTGGCGGCGTAGCCCAGGCGGGCGGCCACCTCGCGGTGGCGGGGGTCGACGGGGGCGGCGAAGCCCCCGGTACCGGGAGGCTCGCCGGGTTCGGGGAGCACCTCGGAGCCGCCCTGGGCGTCGGGGAGCCCGTCGAGGATGCGGCCGTACGAGGTCGCGCTGCGCGGCACGGTCTCGATGTGGCCGAGGTCGGCGTGGCCGAGCCCGAGGCCGATCGTGCTCGTGGGGCCGAGTCCGTCGGAGGGTTCCAGGACGATCAGGCCGCGGCGGGCGCCGACGAGTGCGGCGCCGGCGCGCAGGAACTCGTGGAGGGAGGACTCGAGATCGCCGGTGCGGGCGAGGCGCTCGGTGAGCTCGTGGAGGGTGGTGAGGTCCGAGACCATGCCTGCCAGCCGGTCCTGGATGAGACCGCCCGCGCCGGGTGCCGGGGCCGGGGCGGGGGTGGTTCGGGCGGGCGTGGGCGCCACAGTGTGCGGTGGCGTCGTAACCGTTGGATCGATTCCAGCCACTTTCGGCAGATGCGGGGCGCTCATGGCGTCCGCCTTTCCACCTGGTGCGATTCGCCAAATAGCATCGCAAACCCCCAGATCGTGCTGCGCCGCCATCAAGGAATCCACATCTACACGCACACACGGATGCATGTCCAGCATTGCCCAGGTGGGAATCCTGGTGTCCGTGGGACGGCAACTCACTGTCGAGCCAAGGCTAGAACTTGGCCGGAAAAAGCCGGAAGCAAGCGGTTTTTGCGATCGACTGGACGCGCTCCACAAGGGGTCCGGGTACGTAATCGGTAGTGCCCGGGGCCAGTTGGTGCGGCTCCGGCACTGTTCTGTCGCGATCTCGGCACCGCTGAGATGCTCCGCGTGACCTGCCCGGTGAGGGGCCGGGAACCGACCGGGGACGGCCGCCGTCCTTAGCGGCGGCAGCCGGTGCGGACTTGCGTTCCATGACAAAACTGCACAAACCGTGTGAACCTGCTTATGGCGGACAGTGACGCGAAACCTGTACGTGTGGTGATACACCGCTTACATGGTGTGATGTGGCCCTCGGCGTTCAACGGAAAGGAACGAGCGCTCATGCGCGAGATCCTCGGAAGGCGTCTCCAGCGGCTCCGCGATCGCTTTCAATCCCTGCGCCCCACCCCGCGACAGACCGGCACGACGCCGGCTCTCCTCGAAGCGGCGCTCACCTGCGCCACCGACTGGCAGTGGCCCGTACTGCCCGGCGTCGGCCGCTCCGCCGCGGACGGCTCGCGCTGCGCCTGCCCCGACCCCGAGTGCGTCGTCCCCGGCGCGCATCCCTTCGACCCGGGTCTGCTCGCGGCCACCACCGATCCCCGGATGGTGACCTGGTGGTGGACCAACCGGCCCACCGCACCTGTCCTGATGGCCACCGGGGGGACCGCTCCGTGCGCGGTGAGCCTCCCGGCCGGTGCGGCCGCGCGGGCCCTCGTACGGCTGGACGCGCAAGGCATGCGGCTCGGGCCGGTCGTGGCCACGCCCACTCGGTGGTCGCTGCTGGTGGCCCCGTACTCGCTGGAACTGCTCGGCGAACTCCTCTACGCAAAGGATCACGTGCCGTCCTCGCTGCGCTTCCACGGCGAGGGCGGCTACCTCCTGCTGCCGCCCTCCGCCGCTTCCAGCGGCGGCCAGGTCCGGTGGGAGAGGGAGCCGTCATCGGAGCCGTCTGCGGGGCCGGCCGGGCGCGCGGGCGCGCCCGATCTCTGGCTCCCGCAGGTGGAGGCGGTCGTGGACGCGCTGGTCGAGGCGAGCAGCGGTGCACCGGGCGGCGGGAGCAGACTCGCCTACTGACCTGCCCGGTTCGGCTGGTCAGCGGGCGGACGGCACCCGTGCGGATCACTCGTACGGGTGCCGGCGAGACCGGTTTCCAAGGGAATTGGGCGCGGGGATCTCCGTGCCCCATTCCCGCATCGCTATGTTCGGCGAATGAATCTCCGCCTGATCGGTATCGGCGCCGGTGTGCTGATCATCTTGTCGCTCCCGCTCGCAGGAGCGATCGCCGGGCCGGATTTCGCCGGTCAGGACGACGGAAAGAGCGGCGGCTTGTTCTCGACCCTCGGGCTGTCGGACTCTTCGCGGACCGCACCCACGACTCCAACGACTCCAACGACTCCCACGGCTCCCGCGCGTGCGGGGACGGCGGCTGCGACGCCGCCGGCGGCCGGGCCCGAACGGCGCGGCCCCATCGAGCAGCCCCGTACGGATTCCCGGTGCGGCCCCGAGCTCTCCTCGCCCCATGGTGTGGAGGCGCAGACCTGCGTCCTGGTGGGCGAGGGGCAGACGTGGGGCCGGAGTTACTACCGCAACACGAGCGGTCGCCCGCTGGATGCCGTGCTGACGGTCATGGGGCCCGCCGGGCGGACGGTGCAGATCCTGTGCGCGGTGGGCGCGGGCGACGAGCCGGGGCTGTGCGAGACGCCGAAGGAGGAGTC
The DNA here is from genome assembly GCF_042719495.1 of Streptomyces sp. NPDC058525. Lineage (NCBI taxonomy): Bacteria > Bacillati > Actinomycetota > Actinomycetes > Kitasatosporales > Streptomycetaceae > Streptomyces > Streptomyces sp. NPDC058525. The sequence continues at coordinate 127,600 of NZ_JBHXNP010000008.1, read as the reverse complement.
GGCGGGGGCTCCGGACAGCTACTCGGCCGTAGCGGAATTTGCAGTTCCGGATGATGAAGGGAAGCTGCTCCTGCGGTCCGGGAGCAACTCTCCGGTACCGGGAGACGGTTGAGAACCGTCGGAATATGAAGGCCCGGTCGCTGGCGACGGGGGATGCACCAGCGACCGGGCTACAAGAACGGTAACAAGAGATCGCCTGTACGCAAATTCGATCTCTGATATTCAGACACCGATTTGCAGACGGTTAGCGGGAGTTGTGACTCCTGTCACCGGATCTGCGCGAGAGCGCAGGTCAGCTGAGGGTCACCTGTCGGTTGGTGAGCCCGCCGCGCGCCCGGCGCTCCTCCGTGGTCAGCGGTGCGTCCGAGGCCAGAGCCGTGGCCAGCCGTTCGGCGAGCGCCGCCGCGGGCTTCTCGACGTCGTCGGCCGTGACCCCGGTGGGCAGGTCCCAGACGGGGACCATCAGGCCGTGCGCGCGGAAGGAGCCGACGAGCTTGGTGCCCTCGCCGAGCGAGGCCGTGCCGGCCGCGTGCAGCCGCGCGAGGGCGTCGAGCAGCTTCTCCTCGGGGTGCGGCATGACCCAGCGCAGGTGGTTCTTCTCCGGGGTCTCGCACCAGTAGGCCGCGTCCACGCCCGTCAGCTTGACGGTGGGAATGGCGGCCGCGTTGGCCCGTTCCAGCGAGGCGGCGATCTCCGGGGAGGCGCTCTGGGCGCTCTCCGATTCCGGAATCCAGAATTCGAAGCCGGTGTGCACAACCGGCTCGAAAACGCCGTCGGAGTCCAGGAGATCCTGAAGTCGCGGACCGTCGGCCGGAACTCGGCGCGCCAGAATCGGAGTTCCCGGCTCCGCTACGAGCGCACGCTCCAGGGTGTCGGCCATATCGCGGCCGAGGTCCCCGCTGGAGGAGTCGTTCTGCAGGCCGAGGAGGACGGAACCGTCCTCGCGGCGCAGTGCCGGCCACGCCATGGGGAGCACCGTGACCAGCGTGACGGAGGGAACGCCCTCGGGCAGGCCGCCCTTGAGGGTCAGCGGAACGGTGGCCGCCGGTACGAGTTCGCGCAGCGCGACCCAGTCGCACTCGCCCGGCAGGCCCTCGAAGGGGCGCCGTACGTGCTCGGTGACGGCGTGCGCCGCGGCCGCGCCGTGGCAGGCCTTGTAGCGGCGCCCGGAGCCGCAGGGACAGGGCTCGCGCGCGCCCACCACCGGGATTTCACCGTTGTTGAGCTGCGGCTTTGCAGTCTTGGCTGCGGGGCGCTTCTTGGCCATCGTGCGTGTCTCCCGGTTGCGGCGGTACGGCGTCGTGTCTGGGCGCGAGCCTAGCCGTTCGTACCGCCGGAACCGGTGGGATGCGGCCGGGAGCACGGTCGGCGTGCGCTCCCGGACGGCCGCCTGTGCGATGCCCGGTGCTGCTGTGGTGCTGCGCTGTGTGTGCTGTTGCGGTGCTGCCGCTGTTCGCTCGGTTGCGGATCCCGGTCCCGGACCGTGGTTCACGTGTCCAGGTCGTCGAACGCGGTACTGAAGTCGATCGCCGGGGACGCAACGCGCGTAGCGAAATCCTCGTGCCGGGTCCCACAGGCAACGATCACCCAGACGGTGACCTCACCCGCCGCTCCATCCCGGACACCCCAGTCCTGGGCCAGCGCGCTGATGATGTTCAGCCCGCGGCCGCCCCGTGCGGTGACCGAAGGCGTGGCCGGGACCGGGCGGGTGGGCCCGCCGCCGTCCGTGACCTCGACCGTCAGTCGACCCGCTTCGTCGACGCGCCATGCGGCGCGTATCTCCCCGTCCCCGACTTCCCGCGCTCCCAGGGGCCTGCCGTGTCGGCAAGCGTTGCTGAGCAGTTCGGAAAGGATCAGTACGGCATCGTCCACGACCGATTCGGACACCCCGCTGATGCGCAACTGCTCACGCATCCGGTGTCTCGCCTCGCCCACGCCCGCAGGACCATGGCGTACATCCATGCACGACGACGTGGGCACTTCCTGTGCCACCACCAACGCCACCCCCGGAACCTCCTTAGCCCCACGCATGGTCTGGATGCCCCAATGGCCTGGACCGGAAACCGTCGAAGCGGAGCCCTCTGACGCATTCGGACCGACCGGATGCGGAGCGGATGCGCCGGAGCACACCCTGTTACCGGCGGGGTGGGAGGGGCTGGTGGGCAAAACGGGACGTCAGCGCCCCAGTTGGGACAGAACTTGACGCGGTCTGTTCGTGATGATCGCTTCTACACCCAAATCAGCGCAGAGCTGAACGTCTTGGGGATCGTTCACTGTCCAGACATGGACGGAATGGCCCGCGCTCTGGAGCTTGCGGATGAAGCCGGGGTGGCTGCGCACGATGCGCATCCCGGGGCCGGCGATCTGCACGCCGGCGGGCAGCCGGCCGTCGCGCATCCGGGGCGAGATGAACTGCATCAGGTACACGGTGGGGATCGTCGGGGCCGCGGCCCGCACCCGGTGCAGCGAGCGGGCGGAGAAGCTCATCACGCGCACGGGGTGCGGCCCCTCGGCGGCGGGCGCGTCCAGGCCGAACCGCTTGAGCAGGAAGAGCAGGCGCTCCTCCACCTGTCCGGCCCAGCGGGTCGGGTGCTTGGTCTCGATCGCGAGGGGTACCGGCCGCCCGGCGTCGGAGACCAGCTCCAGCAGGCGCTCCAGGGTGAGGACGGAGGTGCGCTCGGGGTCCCCGTCCCAGTCGGGGGACTCCTCGCGGTCCTTCCAGGAGCCGAAGTCCAGGGCGGCGAGATCGGCCAGCTCCAGGGCGGAGACGGCGCCGCGGCCGTTGGAGGTGCGGTTCACCCGGCGGTCGTGGACCAGGACCAGATGCCCGTCGGCGGTCAGCCGGATGTCGCATTCGAGGGCGTCGGCGCCGTCCTCGATGGCTTTGCGGTAAGCGGCCAGGGTGTGCTCGGGGGCGTCCTCCGAAGCGCCGCGGTGGGCGACGACCTGGATGGGGCGCGGCGATGCGTGGGTCACTGGGTCATGGTGCCACCGACCGGCCGATCGGCGCCGGGGCCCGGTCCTGCGGATGCGTCCGGAATGCCGGATATAAAGAATGGCGGGAGATGCACAGGTCCGGCTTACAGTGCTCTGACGGGCCATGGGAAAGGCTTTGCCCAGGAACTTGTACGGCACGTCGAACGTTCAGTCGGCCCGATACGACAGAGAATTCCGAAGCCGTGTGTGACGAGGAGAGAGCGCTGTGAGCACCGAGAACGAGGGCACCGCGGCCCCTACACCCCCCGCGGCCCCGTCCGTACCCCCTGCTCCGGCCTCCGAGACGCAGGCGGCCGGACCGGCGCCCGCGCCGGCCGCCGAGCCGGCGACCCAGCAGCTGCCGCACACGGCGGCCCCGGGCACCGAGCCGACGCAGCAGATCCCGCCCGTGCCGGAGGCCCCGGCGGTCGCCCCGCCCGCGGCTCCCGCCGCGGCTCCGGCCCCCGCCCAGGCTCCGGCCCCTGCCCAGGCTCCGGCCCCTGCCCAGGCTCCGGCCCCTGCCCAGGCTCCGGCCCCTTACGGACAGCCGGCCCCTTACGGACAGCCCGCCCCTCCCGGGCAGCCCGTGCCCTACGGCCAGCCCGCGCCGGCCCCTGTCCCGGCCGCGCACGGGGCCGAGGGCTGGCCGCCCCCGCCGCCCACGGTGCCCGCGTACGGTGCGGGCGGCGGCCACGGCGGCGGCGCCTGGGGCGCCCCGCTCGGCGCTGACGGCACCCCGCCGGCCAAGCCGAAGGGCAAGGGCGGCCTGATCGCCGGCGTGCTGGTGGCGGCGCTGCTGGCCGGCGGTATCGGCGGCGGCGTCGGCTACTGGGCCGCGGACCGGAGCAAGGACGGCACCGGCTCGACCACGATCAGCGCCGGCAACACCCCGAAGGACCTCAAGCGGGAAGCGGGCTCCATCGCGGGGCTCGCCGCGGGCGCACTGCCCAGCGTGGTCACCATCGAGGCCTCGGCCGGCGACGGCGACGGCGGCACCGGCACCGGGTTCGTCTACGACCAGCAGGGCCACATCCTCACCAACAACCACGTCGTGGCCTCCGCCGCGAACGGCGGCAAGCTCACCGCCACCTTCTCCGACGGCAAGAAGTACGACGCCGAGGTCGTGGGCCGGGCCCAGGGCTACGACGTCGCCGTCCTCAAGCTGAAGACCCCGCCCGCCGGCCTCAAGCCGCTGCCGCTCGGCGACTCCGAGAAGGTCGCGGTCGGCGACGCGACCATCGCGATCGGCGCCCCCTTCGGCCTGTCCAACACGGTCACCACCGGCATCGTGAGCGCCAAGAACCGCCCGGTCGCCTCCGGGGACGGCTCCGGCGGCAAGAACTCGTACATGAGCGCGCTCCAGACGGACGCCTCGATCAACCCGGGCAACTCCGGCGGCCCCCTCCTCGACGGCCGCGGCGCCGTCATCGGCATCAACTCGGCGATCCAGTCGGCGGGCAACGGCGGCTTCGGCGGCGGTCAGGCCGGTTCGATCGGCCTCGGCTTCGCCATCCCGATCAACCAGGCGAAGAACGTCGCCGAGTCGCTGATCAAGACGGGCAAGCCGGTCTACCCGGTGATCTCGGTCTCCGTCGACCTCCAGGCCAAGTCAGAGGGCGCCAAGATCTCCGAGCAGGGCGCCCCCGCCAACGACCTGGTCGACCCGAACGGCCCGGCCGGCAAGGCGGGCCTCAAGCCCGGCGACATCATCACCGAGTTCGGCGGCAAGCCGGTCGACAGCGGCCCGACCCTCATCAGCATGATCTGGACGTACAAGCCCGGCGACACGGTGAAGCTGACCTACCTGCGCGGCGGCAAGCCGACCACGGTCGACATCACCCTCGGCTCGCGGGTCGGGGACAAGTAGCGGGACGCGCCGCCCGGCGCGGCGGTGGCTTGATGGGAGGGGCCGTGGGCGGGATTCAGCCTACGGCCCCTCCCAATGTCCGCTTATGCTTCACGGGTGTTCGATTCCCGGCACATACGAACGTTCCACACCGTGGTCGCCTCAGGCTCCTACTCGGCGGCCGCCCGCGTGCTGGGGTACACCCAGCCCGCCATCACCCAGCAGATGAAGGCGCTCGAACGCGCCGTCGGAACCCCGCTGTTCACCCGCGTGGGCAGGAAGATGCAGCTCACCGAGGCCGGGGAGTCCCTGTCGCGGCACGCCGAGACCATCCTCGGCAGCCTGTCCGCCGCCGAGGCCCAACTCAAGGCGTACGCACGCCTGCGCACGGGGCGCGTACGGCTCTGCGGCTTTCCCAGCGCCAATGTCACCCTCGTCCCCGAGGCGTTGAGCTGCCTGGCCAAGGAGCACCCGGGCATCCAGGTGGAGCTGCTGGAGGGAGAGCCGCCGGAGTCGCTGCGCCGGCTGGAGCGTGGGGAGTGCGACATCACCCTGGCCTTCACCTATCCCGGGCTGCACGAGGAGGTCCCGGAGGAGGTCGCCGAGGTCAGGCTGCTGGAGGACCAGCTGACGGTGCTGCTCCCGACCGGGCACCCGCTGGCCCGCCGCCGGGCCGTCCACCTGGCCGATCTCTCCGAGGAGCAGTGGATAGCGGGCTGCCCGCGCTGCCGGGCCAATCTGCTGCACGAGTGCGCGGAGCTGGGCTTCGTACCCGACATACGCTTCGCCACCGATGACAACCTGGTGGTGCAGAGCCTGGTCGGGCAGGGGCTGGGCGTGGCCATGATGCCCGCGCTGGTGCTGCCCTCGCTGTCGCTGAGCCGGGTGTGCGGACGGGCTCTCCAGCCCGCCGCCCGCCGTCACATCGCCGCCTACGTCTACCGCGACCACCTGCGCGTCCCGGCGACGGCGGTGGTGCTCGACGCGTTGAAGAGCGCGGCCGCGAACCGGGTCGGCTGCTGACCAATCCATAAGCAGAGCTTGGGATTTCGGGTCACAACTGTCGTTGGACGTGATCGAACGACGGCAGGACGCTGCCGTTATGACCACCACCACGCCGGCCCGTACGACGACCACGAGGATGGCCGCCCTCGTCAGTGAGATCCGCAGCGTCGTGGACCGGGGGCTGGCCCCGGACCTCACCGCGTACCTGGTGGGCGAACGCCTCGCCCCGCACCTGGGCGCACCCGACCTGCTGACCCCGGCGCAGCAGGAGGGCGACCCGGAGCGGTACCGGCAGCACGTCCTGCACGCCGAGTCCGACGGCAGCTTCTCGGTGGTGGCGCTGGTGTGGCTGCCCGGCCAGGAGACGTGCATCCACGATCACGTGTCGTGGTGCGTGGCCGGGGTGCACCAGGGCGAGGAGAGCGAACGCCGCTACCGGCTCTCGCCCGGACCGGACTCCGCCCGGCTGGTGGCCACCGAGGACGTGGTCAACGGCCGGGGCGAGGTCTGTGGGTTCGCGCCGCCCGGGGACATCCACCGGGTGCGCAACTCCTGCGGTGCGAAGGCGATATCCGTGCACGTCTACGGCGCCGACGTCTCCAGGCTGGGCACCAGCATCCGTCGGGTCTACACGCTCCCCGTCGACTGATGGCGCTCCTCCACCGCCCCCAAGGTGTGCCGGTCCGGCATGTTTCACGTGAAACATCCACCGTCTGGCCGGGGTTGGCGGCGGCGGCGGGCGGCGCGCTGGCGGCCTGGTGCATCCACCGGGTGGTACCGGCCGTCCCCATGCTGACCGCGTCGGTGGTGCTGGGCATCGCCGTGGCACACCTTCCCGGCCTGCGGGGCTACGTTCGCGGAACCGCCCGTCCCGGCCTCTCCCTGGCAGGGCGGCGGCTGATGCGGATCGGCATCGTCCTGCTGGGCCTCGGCCTGGGGCTGGACCAGGTCCTGCGGCTCGGCTGGGCGACCGTGGCCATGGTGGCCGCGGTGGTCGCGGCCACGTTCTTCGGCACCCTCTGGCTGGGGCGGCGCCTCGGACTCCCGGGCGACCAGCCGCTGTTGGTCGCCACCGGTTACTCGATCTGCGGGGCCTCGGCGATCGGCGCGGTGAGCGAGGTGTCGGGGAGCGACGAGGAGGACGTGGCCTCCTCGGTGGCGCTGGTGACCCTGTGCGGGACGCTCGCGATCGCGGTGCTCCCCCTCCTGCAAGGGCCCCTGGGGCTCTCCGACCCCGCCTTCGGGCGGTGGGTCGGCGCCAGTGTCCACGACGTCGGCCAGGTGGTGGCCACCGCGCAGACCGCGGGCCCGGGGGCGCTCGGCGAAGCGGTGCTGGTCAAGCTGATGCGGGTGGCGCTGCTCGCCCCGCTCGTCGCGGCCGTCGCCTTCTCCGTACGGGCCAGGCGGCGCGGGGTGCGTACGGCCTCGGGCCGCCGGCCTGCCCCGGTGCCCCTGTTCGTGGCCGGGTTCCTGGCCGCGGCGGCCCTGCGCGCCACGGGCGCCCTGCCCGACCTGGCCCTGGAATGGGCCCACACCGCGCAGGAGGCCCTGCTCGCGGCGGCCCTGTTCGGCCTGGGCAGCGCCGTGCACCTGCCGACCCTGGCCCGGACCGGCGGGCGGGCCGCGGCGCTCGGCCTCGGGGCCTGGGTGGTCGTGGCGGGGGTCTCGTACGCGGGCGTGCTGCTCACCGCATGACATCGGAGAGGGAAGGGAGTTGGCCATTTCATGGCCGGAACCGACCGAACGTTCTGACTGCCCGCTGACAATGATGCGCGGCCGTGCCACTCTGCCCGGCAAGCGCACACCCGCACCGCCCGGCACGGCCCGCACACACCGCACGACCGATCCGCACCGACCGTTCTTCACCCCCACCCTGCCCTGGTCCGACCGACAGGCACGGACCGGGCACGGCAGAAGGAGTCATGCGTGAATCGTCACCGCATCGCCGCATCCGTCCTCTTATCGGCAGGCGCCCTGATCGCGGGGGCGCTGACCGCGGCCTCCCCGTCGGCCGCGGCGGACACGTCCGCGTCCTTCCGGCAGCAGCACACCCAGGGCTTCTGGACTGCCGAGCGGATGCGGGCCGCGACCCCGCTCGACATCACGGCGGCCCCCGGCACGGCCCGTACGCCGGTCGCCGCCCCGGTCACCTCGGCCGCCCCCACCCGCATCGCCCCGACGGCCGCCTCCGCGTCGCCCACCGCCTTCCCGCAGCCGGGCGGGGCCTGGACGGGCGGCGGAGCGGTGGTGAAGACCTCGGGCCGGGTCTTCTTCACCATGGGCGGCCGGACCGCCTCCTGCTCCGGCGACTCGGTCACCAGTGCCAACGGCAGCACGGTCATGACGGCCGGCCACTGCGTGAAGTACCAGGGCGCCTGGCACACCAACTGGGTCTTCGTCCCCGCCTACAACAACGGCAGCGCGCCCTACGGCCAGTGGTCCGCGACGAAGACCTTCGCCACCGACCAGTGGGCCGCCAGCGAGGACATGAACATGGACGTCGGCCTCGCCGTCGTCGCCCCGCTGAACGGCCAGACCCTGAGCCAGGTCGTCGGAGCCCAGGGCATCCTCTTCAACGGTGGCTACAACAAGAGGATGTACTCCTTCGGCTTCCCCGCTGCGGCCCCGTACGACGGCACCAAGCTCGTCTACTGCAGCGGCAACAGCGGCAAGGACTTCCTGCTCACCAAGGACCACAGCCTGGCCTGCAACATGACGGGCGGCTCCAGCGGCGGCCCCTGGTTCCAGGACTTCAACGAGACCACGGGCCTCGGCACCCAGGTCTCGGTGAACAGCTTCGGCTACACCTTCCTGCCGAACCGGATGTACGGCCCGTACTTCGGCAACGAGGCGAAGGCGGTCTACGACAAGGCCCAGACCGCCTGACCCTCACCGGCCCCGCCACCCCCACCTGGCCGGTACTCTGTACCGGCCAGGTGGGTTGCCCGAGCGGCCTAAGGGAACGGTCTTGAAAACCGTCGTGGCAGCGATGTCACCGTGGGTTCAAATCCCACACCCACCGCCAGGTCAGAGAAGTAGCAGGTCAGAGGGCGGGCACCCGATCAGGGTGCCCGCCCTTTTCCTGACCGGCGGGTACGGGCCATCCGCGGGCCCGGATCGCGGCGCTAGAGCTGCGCACTCCTGGCGTCGCGCCGCCGTGCCACGTAGCGGAGCAGGGCCCAGATCGCCGTGGCGTTGACCAGGGCGCCGACCAGGACCGCGCCGTAGAAGCCGAATTCGGACCACATGTCGAGCTTGGTGTCGACGGACGTGTCCGGTGCCACCCAGTCCGAGGGGCGCGGGGCGGACTCCGGGATGAACTCCGTGGGCGGCTCGGGAGGCGGCTGCGAGCCTTCGTAGACGGGCCCCTCGACTAGGGCCGGGTCGTCCGGGGCGTCCGGGGTGGGCCAGAAGACGCTCAGCAGGGCGAGGCTGACCGGCGCGGTGGCGAGGATGGGCCAGACTCCGAAGAACCCGATGTCCCCGATCCGGCTGCCGATCGCGACGTAGAGCAGCATCGCGACCACCAGCGCCAGGTATCCACCGGGCACCCACAACTCAGGCTTCGACCAGCGCCGCACCATGACGTTCCCCGTTCCGTTCCGCTTCGTTCGACCTGTGCCCAGTCTCGAAGCTGCCGAGGATCGCCACCTGAGTACGCCTACTCACCCTGTTCGGCCCTGAGTACCTGGTCAGAACCGTGCACGGCGCGCACGCCGGGGACATCGCGCAACGTATCCCCCATGTCCGGCACACGGTGCGGAGGATTCCGCGACGTGAACCGACCGGCAGAGGGCGGGTCCCCGTTGCGGGGCCCGCCCTCTGTCTTTCTACTGGTCGGCGTCGGGATCCCCCGACTTCCCGGCGCCGACCAGTGCACAGGGGCCGGCCGTGGCGGCCGGCCCGCCCGCGAGGCGGGCGACGTCAGTGCACGTCAGCGGCCGTTGGTGTGGCTGCCCTCCCGGCGCCGGCGCCTGCGGGCGCCGAGGGCTCCCGCCAAACCGATCAGGCCTCCCGTGATCGCGCCGGACACGAGGATGCGCAGCAGGTCTTCCATCCAGTACTCCCCCTCTGAGCCAGGTTCACCACGACGCGTTCCACGCGCGTGGGGCCCTGATCACCACGACTGGGGACACTAGCGACGCGAGGACGGCCTGGCTTGGACAAATTTGACCTCGGCCGTCACTGCGGGAGGGCTCCCTCCGCCACGCGTGCGGCGGCCATCCGGCCCGGGGTGGTCCCGGCCAGGGCGCGGAACTCGCGGTTGAGGTGCGCCTGGTCGTAGAAGCCGCAGGCCGCCGTCACGTCGGTGGGGTTGGCTCCCTCCCGGGTGAGCAGCCGTACGGCCCGGTGGAAGCGCAGCACGCGGGCGGACGTCTTGGGGGTCAGCCCGATCTGCTCGGTGAAGCGGCGGATCAGGTAGCCCTGGCTCCAGCCCAATTCGGCCGCGATCCGGCCGACCGGGATCGCCCCGCCGGAGCGGGACAGCAGGCGCCACGCGTGCCGGACCTCCGGCGCGGGCTCCGGGCCGCGCGCGAGGCGGGCCGACAGCGCGAAGTCCAGCAGGTCGAACCGGGCTCCCCAGTCGCTGGTGGCGGCCAGGTGTTCCACCAGCAGTCCGGCCTGGGGACCGAGCACGTCGCCGAGCTCGACCGCCCTGTTCGTCAGCTCGCTCATCGGTACGGCGAACAGCCGGAAGGCCCCGAGCGGGGTCAGCTCGAGCCGGATGGCCTCCTGGCCGCCGGGGTGGTCGCACACCCGCGGCCCGTCCTCCAGCCCCACCACCAGAGAGCCGGTCACCTGGCTGTTGTTCGGGTTCGCGTCCGCCAGCCGTCGGACCTGGGCGAACGGCTCGCCCAGGTTGATCACCACGACGGCTCGGCCCGTGGGAACCAGCCGCACCCGGTAGGGCGAGGCCGCCGCCTCCCAGTAGCCGGCATAGCTGTGCAGGAAGGGGCGCAACTGGGGAGGCCACGGCCGGGTCACCCGCCACCGGTTGCCCACCCGGGTCATCTCGACTCCCAGACCGGTCGTGCCCGCGCTTCCGGCCACCGGCATATCGCCCTCCCTCCCGAGGCGACGAGCGCCCACGGCTCAGGGGGCAATTGTGGTCCGAGAACGCACGGGAGCGTCGTGGCGCGGGACAGGGGTGTCCACATCGCGCCTACGGGCTGGGGAACGGACCCGACCGGTCAAGCGGCTTCCCCTCCGGGGTAACGACGCGCGACGCGCATCACGACTTGCCGCGGCGCCGCGCGCGTGCCGCTGCGGAATCAGCGCCCTGACATGGGTGAACGTGCAGGTCAGCACGGCTTACGGAGTCTCGGAGACGCTTCTTCGCCACCGGCGACGACCCCGACGACTGGTCCTTCCGAGTGGTGTTTGTCGGAAGATCGGCGCGGGTCATGGGGGCGGTGCGGTTGCGGGCACATCATGACGAATGTATTCAGATCCGCCCGTCGGAACATCTCGAAACGAGGCCCCTGTCATGGCTCAGCGCAGCACCCTCTCTTCGGTCTGGACCTCGGTCCTGGCCGCCCTCGTGGCCCTCCTCGCCTTCCTCGGTCTCGGCGGGAAGGCCGCTCCGGCCGCCGCCTCGGCGCCGGCCACCGCCGGCCCCGCCGCGGCTGTCGCCGCGGTGCGCCGTCCGGCCTTCGCCGCCCGGCGGACGTGGCGGGCGATGATGCGGGGCGGATCGCTGCCGCCGACCATCAAGCAGCGGATCCGCGCGGAGGCCCACGGCAAGACCCCGTCCGTCCGCCGCTCGACCACCGCCGCGGCCATGGGAGCCGGACCGGGAACCGCCGCTCGATCGCTGACCCGGGTCGGTGCCCAGGCCGGTGCCCCAGTCGGTACGCAGGCCGCTGCCCCGGCCGGAGCCGCTGCCGGAGCCGCCCGGGAAGTGCTCGCGCTCGCCGCGTAGGCGCAGGCGCACGCACACGCGCAGGAGCGGCCAAAGGCCCGTATCCGTACTCGCAACTCGCAACTCGCAACTCGTAACTCGTAACTTGCAACAACTCGTACTTGTACTCGTACTCACAGCCGTACCGCAGCAGTCGCAGGATCCGGATGCGCAGGCGCACGCGCCGCCTCCGGGCAGAGCAGTGGGAACCGGCGCTGGAGCCCGGTCACATGTGACCGAGGATCGCGCCGTGTGGTGCCCCGGAGCGGGGCACGGAAGGAATGCCCCGGCGGGCGCCGGGGGCGTGCAGGGGGCGCAAAGCTTGGGATTGCAGGGCCGCAGGCCCGGGAGACGGTGGGGTTCCCGGACGACGCGGCCCTTTTCGGCATGTTCGGGACAGGCTTTCTGCTGGAACGCTTCGTCTCTTGTGGGGCAGGGGTTTCAGCGGGTCCCGGGGGGCTGACCTGGGGCGCAGGGGGCGCGAATGGGGTTTATCCGATGTTGGTCATACTTGCGGGGGAATCGCTGACTCCGGGGTGGTTCGCCGGGGATTCGGTGGGCAATTCTGATCTCGCGACGTCGTCAGCACGCAGAACGACCGAGGCGGTCGGCCAACTGCCTTGGGGTAAAGCCCACTTCGGTTATCTGGAGGATTCAGACATGGCAAGCATCCGTACCGCCCGCGTCATCGCCGCCGTCGCCGCGCTCCCCCTCGCCGTCGCCCTGTTCGGCGGGGTGGCCTCGGCCGACAACGGCTCCTTCGCGAACGACGGATCGAATGCGAGCGTCGCCAGCATCATCGGCAGCGGCGTGGGCGGCGACAACAACGGCAACTCGTCCACGTCGCAGCAGGTGGCGACCGGTTCCGGCGCCTCCAACCAGAACAACACCGCGCAGGTCAACGGCTCGGCCTTCACGGCGATCAACCAGTCCAACTCGAACGTCGCCATCGACTTCTACCCCTGGTGGTAGCCGCGGCCTGAGCCGCACCCACTGATCTCGTACTGATGAGGGCGCCTGTGCGACCGGACCGGCTGGGGTCCGGTAGCGCAGGCGCCCTCGCGCGTGCCCGCCCAGCCCCTCCCCGACCTTGACACCACAGGTGAATCTGACGGACAGTCAGGTTCACTCGATGATGTGATGCCGGGAGGCCAGCGCCGTGCACCTCGCCCCGACCGAAGGCCAGTTGCGGCTGCGCGCCGAACTGCGGGAGTACTTCCAGGATCTGCTGCCGGACGGGGTCCCCGAGGACCCGGCCCGCCAGCGCGAACTGCTGCGCCGCATCGGCGCCGACGGACTGCTGGGGCTCGGCTGGCCCGTCGAGTACGGCGGCCAAGGGCGCGGCCCCGACGAGCAGTTCGTCTTCTTCGACGAGGCCTACCGGGCCGGGGCCCCCGTCTCCATGGTCACGCTCAACACGGTCGGCCCGACCCTGATGAAGTACGGGACCCAGGAGCAGAAGGACTACTTCCTGCCCCGGATCCTCAAGGGCGAGATCGTCTTCGCCATCGGCTACTCCGAACCCGAGGCAGGCACCGACCTCGCCGCCCTGCGCACCCGGGCCGTCCGCCACGACGGCGCCGGGGCGGCTGCCGGCGCCGGGGCAGGAGCCAGGGCCGGGACAGGCGGCGACTGGGCCATCGACGGGCAGAAGATCTTCACCTCGAACGCCCAGAACGCTGACTGGATCTGGCTCGGCTGCCGCACCGACCCCGAAGCCCCCAAACACAAGGGCATCTCGATCATCCTGGTCCCCACCGACGACCCCGGCTTCTCCTGGACCCCCATCGACACCGTCGGCGGGCTCACGACCACCGCGACGTACTACGACTCCGTGCGCGTGCCCGCCGGGAATCTCGTCGGCCCCGAACACGGCGGCTGGGGCCTGATCACCAACCAGCTCAACCACGAGCGCGTGGCCCTCGCCGCCATCGGGATGCAGGCCGAGGACTTCTACGAGGCGGCCCTCGCCCACGCCCGCACCCCCGACCCGGTCACCGGCGACCGCCCCGCCGACCTCCCCTGGGTGCGCTCCCGGCTCGCCGAGGCACACGCCCGGCTGGCCGCCGTACGCCTGCTCAACTGGCGCCTCGTCCAGGACGTGGGCGGCGGAACGCTGGCCCCCGGCGACGCCAGCGGCGTGAAGTTCCTCGGCACCGAATCCACCGTCGAGGTGTACCGGATGTGCCAGGAGGTGGTCGGCGAGGAGGCCCTCGTCCGGGGGCCCGAGGCCTTCGCGGGCGGTGAGCTGGAGCGGATGAACCGGGCCGCGCAGATCAATACCTTCGGCGGCGGGGTCAGCGAGGTTCAGCGGGAGATCGTCGCCATGATGCGGCTCGGCATGAAGGGAAGGAAGCGATGACGGCGGACGCTGCCGGCGCAGCCGAGGAGGCGGCCCGGTTCCACACCCTCCTCACGGCCTTCGAAGGGCAGCCCGCCGCCACCGCGGGCCGCGGCAAGGACGTGGTCAACCAGCCGATGATCCGGCACTGGTGCGAGGCGATGGGCGATGCGAACCCCGCCTACACCGGCCCGGACGCCATCGCTCCGCCCACCATGCTCCAGGCCTGGACGATGGGCGGCCTGTCCGGCCACTCGGACCGCTCCTCGGCCTACGACGACCTCTTCACGCTCCTCGACTCCGCCGGATTCACCTCCGTCGTCGCCACCGACTGCGAGCAGGAGTACCTCCGCCCGCTGCGCCCCGGCGACGCGATCACCTTCGACGCCGTCATCGAGTCCGTGTCGCCGCGCAAGACGACCAAGCTGGGCACGGGCCACTTCGTGACCACGCGCATGGACGTCCACGCGGACGGGGAGCTCGCCGGCACCCACCGCTTCCGGATCCTGAAGTACGCGCCGGCCGGCAGGCCGCGGGAGCAGAAACCCGAGCCCAAGGCCGAGCCCAAGCCCGAGCCCAAGGCCAAGGCCCAGCGCCCCCGTCCGGTGATCAACCGCGACAACGAGGGTTTCTGGGCCGGGGTCCGGGACCACAAGCTGCTGATCCAGCGCTGCACCGCCTGTGCCACCCTCCGGTTCCCCTGGCTGCCCGGCTGCAACGCCTGCGCCTCCCCCGACTGGGACACCGTCGAGGCCTCCGGCGAAGGCACGGTGTTCAGCTACGTCGTCATGCACCATCCGCCGTTCCCCGCCTTCGACCCCCCGTACGCCGTGGCGCTCGTCGAACTCGCCGAAGGGGTCCGAATGATCAGCAACATCACCGGCGTCCCCTACGACAAAGTGCGCATCGGGCTGCCCGTCCAACTGGAGTTCCTGCGCGTCGACGACGACCTCGAACTTCCCGTCTTCCGCGGGAGTGCGGGCTGATGGACTTCCACCCCACCGAGGAGCAGGCCGCCGCGGCCGGACTCGCCGCCCGGATCTTCCACGACCTGGCCACCCACGAACGCCTCGCCGCCGCGGGCACCGGCAGCGACGCCGAGCTGTGGAAGGCCCTGACCGCCTCCGGGCTGATCGCCGCCGTCCAGGACGTCGGTCTGCTCGGGCTGGTCCTGCTCCTGGAGGAGCAGGGCCGCACCACCGCACAGGTCCCGTACGCCGCCACCTGCGTGTACGGCGTGCTCCCGCTGGCCGCGCACGGCAGCCCCGAGCAGCGCGCCCGGCTGCTGCCCGAGCTGGAGAGCGGCGAAGCGGTGGCCACCGGGGCCTTCCCGGCCCGCGGCCGGATCACCGAGCAGGACGGCCGGCTGACCGGCACCGCCCCCGCCGTGCCCTGGCTGCGCGAGGCCACGCACGTGCTGGTCCCCGACGCCGAGCGGGCCCTGTGGCTCGTACGGACGGACGCGCCGGGCGTACGGACCTCCCCGGTGGAGACCACCGCACCCTGGTCGGCGGGACGGCTGACCCTGACCGGCGCCGAGGCGGAGCGGATCGGCGGCGCAGAGGCCTACGACGAGGTCCTCGCCACGGCCCGGACCGCCTTCGCCGGGCTCCAGGCGGGCGTCTGCGCGGGCTCGCTCGCCCGCGCGGTCGAGTACACCTCGACCCGGGAGCAGTTCGGCAGGCCGCTCTCCACCAACCAGGGGGTCATGCTGCGCGCGGCCGACGCGTACATGGACACCGAGGCGATCCGGGTCACCGCGTACGAGGCGGCCTGGCGGATCGACGAGGGGCTCCCGGCGCGCGAACACGCGCTGACCGCGGCCTGGTGGGCCTCGGAGGCGGGCAAGCGCGTCGTACACGCGGGCCAGCACCTGCACGGCGGCATGGGCGCCGACCTGGACCACCCCGTGCACCGGCACTTCCTGTGGGGGCGCCAGCTGGACGCGTATCTGGGCTGCGGCAGCGAGCTGCTGGCCGAGCTGGGAGCTTCGATAGCCGAGGGGGAACGCGCATGAGGGTCGGCGACACACTGCCGCCGCTGGAGATCCCGGTCACCCGCACGCTGATCGTGGCGGGTGCGATCGCCTCCCGGGACTACCAGGACGTGCACCACGACGCGGCGCTGGCGCGCGAGAAGGGCTCACCGGACATCTTCATGAACATCCTCACGACGAACGGCCTGGTCGGCCGCTACGTCACCGACCACCTCGGTCCGCAGGCCGTGCTGCGCAAGGTGGCGATCCGGCTGGGCGCCCCCAACTACCCGGGCGACACGATGACCCTCTCCGGCACGGTCACCGCCGTGGCCGGGTCCACGGTCGAGATCCGCGTGGTCGGCGCCAACGGCATCGGCCACCACGTGACGGGAACGGTCACCGCGGAGGTACCGGCATGAGCGTGCGCACGCGCGACGAACTCGGCGGCCGCGCCGCCATCGCCGGCATCGGCGCCACCGAGTTCTCCAAGGACTCCGGCCGCAGCGAGCTCAAGCTCGCCGTGGAGGCCGTGCACGCCGCACTCGACGACGCCGGGCTCACCCCCGCCGACGTCGACGGCATGGTCACCTTCACGATGGACACCAGCCCCGAGATCACCGTCGCCCAGGCGGCCGGCATCGGGGACCTGTCCTTCTTCTCCCGGATCCACTACGGCGGCGGCGCGGCCTGCGCCACCGTCCAGCAGGCCGCCCTCGCCGTCGCCACCGGGGTCGCGGAGGTCGTGGTCTGCTACCGCGCCTTCAACGAGCGCTCGGGCCGGCGCTTCGGCTCCGGCGTCCAGCAGCGCGAGCCCTCGGCCGAGGGGGCCGCGCTCGGCTGGTCGCTGCCCTGGGGACTGCTGACCCCCGCCTCATGGGTGGCCATGACGGCCCAGCGCTACCTGCACACCTACAACCTGACCCCCGAGGCCTTCGGGCACGTCGCCGTCACCGACCGGCGGCACGCCGCGAACAACCCCGCCGCGTACTTCCACGGCAAGCCCATTACCCTCGCCGACCACGCCGCCTCGCGCTGGATCGTGGAGCCGCTGCGGCTGCTGGACTGCTGCCAGGAGACCGACGGCGGCCAGGCCCTCGTCGTCACCACGGCCGAGCGGGCACGCGATCTGCGGCAGGCGCCCGCCGTGATCACCGCGGCCGCGCAGGGCGCCGGCCGCCGCCAGGAGGGCATGACCTCCTTCTACCGGGACGACCTCACCGGGCTGCCCGAGATGGACGTGGTCGCGCGCCAGCTGTGGCGTACCAGCGGGCTGCGGCCCTCGGACATCGACGTCGGCATCCTCTACGACCACTTCACCCCCTTCGTGCTCATGCAGCTGGAGGAGTTCGGCTTCTGCGGGCCGGGCGAGGCCGGTGATTTCGTGGCCGCGGACGCGCTGCCGATCAACACCCACGGCGGCCAGCTGGGGGAGGCCTACCTGCACGGCATGAACGGGATCGCCGAGGCCGTCCGCCAGCTCCGCGGCAGCTCCGTCAACCAGGTCGCTGGGGCGGAGCACGTGCTCGTCACGGCCGGCACCGGCGTGCCGACCTCCGGGCTGATCCTCGGAGCCGACGGCTGAGATCGGCCCGCCGCGGTGCCCCGCCTCCTCCACCTTCAGGGGGTGGGGTTTGCCCTACTCCTACAACCTGAGGCGGACCTCCCTTCGGCACCTGCGGGCGATCCCAGGGCGGGCGGGCGCTCCTAGCGTGGAGCCATGACCACGCCTGTGTGCACGCTCGCCTCGCAGCCGACGCCGTACCCGTCGTTCTCGGCGTACGTCCGGACCCGCGGCACGGTCCTGATGCGCACCGCGCGCTCCCTCACGGCCAACCCGTGCGACGCCGAGGACCTGCTCCAGACGGCCCTCGCGAAGACGTACATGGCCTGGGACCGCATCGAGGACCACCGGGCCCTCGACGGCTACGTCCGGCGGGCCCTCGTCAACACCCGGACCTCGCAGTGGCGCAAGCGCAAGGTCGACGAGTTCGCCTGCGACGAGCTCCCGGAGACCGAGGACGCCCCGGCCGCCGACCCCGCGGAGGCGCAGGCCCTGCGCGACGCGATGTGGCGCGCGGTGACCCGGCTGCCCGACCGGCAGCGGGCCATGGTCGTCCTGCGGTACTACGAGGACCTCAGCGAGGCGCAGACCGCCGAACTGCTGGGGGTCTCGGTCGGCACGGTCAAGAGCGCCGTCTCCCGTGCGCTGGGCAAGCTCCGCGAGGACCCGGAGCTTACGCCGGTCAGGTGAGCCGGGCGATGTTTCACGTGAAACGAGGGGATGTTTCACGTGAAACACAGAGTGGTTTCTACTCCCGGGTAGTGACATGCCGACCGGTACGTGCGCAGAATCGGCAGCATCCGTAGCCGCCGCAGCGCCGCAGCGCTCACCGGGAGGACGCTTTGCTGAGCACCATGCAGGACGTACCACTCCTCGTCACCCGCATACTCCAGCACGGGATGACGATCCACGGGAAGTCCCAGGTCACGACCTGGACCGGGGAGGCTGAGCCGCACCGCCGCAGCTTCGCCGAGATCGGTACCCGGGCCACCCGCCTCGCGAACGCCCTGCGCGACGAACTCGGTGTGCAGCAGGACGACCGTGTGGCAACCCTCATGTGGAACAACTCTGAACACGTCGAGGCATACTTCGCGATCCCGTCCATGGGCGCGGTCCTGCACACCCTCAACCTGCGGCTCCCTCCCGAGCAGCTGGTCTTCATCGTCAACCACGCCGCCGACCGCGTCGTGCTGGTCAACGGCACCCTGCTGCCCCTGCTGGTGCCGCTGCTGCCGCACCTGCCGACCATCGAGCACGTGGTGGTCTCGGGCATCGGCGACCGCTCCGCCCTCGCGGGCCTGGACGTACGCGTCCACGAGTACGAGGAGCTGCTCGCGGGCCGCCCCGACACGTACGACTGGCCCGAGCTGGACGAACGCCAGGCGGCGGCCATGTGTTACACCTCCGGCACCACGGGGGACCCGAAGGGCGTCGTCTACTCGCACCGGTCGATCTACCTGCACTCCATGCAGGTCAACATGGCCGAGTCGATGGGCCTGAACGACAAGGACACCACCCTCGTCGTGGTCCCGCAGTTCCACGTGAACGCGTGGGGGCTGCCGCACGCCACCTTCATGACCGGCATCAACATGCTGATGCCGGACCGGTTCCTGCAGCCCGCCCCGCTCGCCGAGATGATCGAGCGGGAGAAGCCGACGCACGCCGCGGCCGTTCCCACCATCTGGCAGGGGCTCCTCGCCGAGGTCACCGCCCATCCCCGCGACCTGAGCTCCATGAAGCAGGTCACCATCGGCGGCGCGGCCTGTCCGCCCTCCCTGATGGAGGCCTACGACAAGCTCGGCGTCCGCCTCTGCCACGCCTGGGGCATGACGGAGACCTCCCCGCTGGGCACGATGGCCCACCCGCCGGCCGGGCTGAGCGCTGAGGAGGAGTGGCCCTACCGGATCACCCAGGGCCGCTTCCCGGCGGGTGTCGAGGCCCGGCTGATCGGCCCCGGCGGCGACGTCCTGCCCTGGGACGGCGAATCGGCGGGCGAGCTGGAGGTGCGCGGCACCTGGATCGCGGGCGCCTACTACGGCGGGGCGAGCGGAGAACCCATCCGTCCCGAAGACAAGTTCAGCGCGGACGGCTGGCTGAAGACCGGCGACGTCGGTGTCATCAGCGCCGACGGCTACCTCACCCTGACCGACCGGGCCAAGGACGTCATCAAGTCCGGCGGCGAGTGGATCTCCAGCGTCGAGCTGGAGAACGCGCTGATGGCCCACCCAGAGATCGCCGAGGCCGCGGTCGTGGCCGTCCCCGACGACAAGTGGGGCGAGCGCCCGCTGGCCACCATCGTCCTCAAGGAGGGCGCGACCGTCGACTACGAGGACCTGCGCGCGTTCCTCGGCCAGTCCATCGCCAAGTGGCAGCTGCCGGAGCGCTGGACGGTCATCGAGGCGGTCCCGAAGACCAGCGTCGGCAAGTTCGACAAGAAGGTGATCCGCAGGCAGTACGCGGACGGAGCGCTGGAGGTCACGAAGCTGGACTGACCGCTCCCGGTCCGCTCCTTCAGCCCTTGGTGAGCCATGGCCGCAGCAGCCTGCTGACGGCGGGCATGGCCACGTAGGTCATCAGGGTGCTGAAGACGACGGCGAAGGCCGCCGTCCGCACCACGAAGTGCAGATCCACCAGGTACGGCCCGAGCACCGCGTTGCCCGCCAGCGAGATCGGGAAGATGGCCAGCCCCGAGCTGATCGCCATCTTCCACCGCGGCGGCGCGGGCCGGGTCGTACCCGGCTTGGCGAACCACGTCTCCATGCCGTGCAGTTCGCGGCGGGCTATCTCCGTGTGGTGGTGTCCGAGGCAGTTGGAGAACCACTCAGCCCGCTCCGCCGAGTCCTGCCAGCGCTGGAACGCCGCCTGGTTGCGGAAGCGGTGGACCAGGAACCACGGCCCGCCGTCCCGCGCCGGACGGAACAGCCCGTACCCGAGATGGTCCGGGAAGCCCGCGGCCGTCTCCAGGATCCCGTGCGCCCAGGCCTCGAAGGTCTCCTCGTGCCCCGGCTCCACCTGCCGCGCGATCAGCAGGTTCACCTCGCCGTTGTCGGCGGGGACGGTGTGCTCGCTCGTGTGGGTCGTGGCCATCGGGCCAGGATGACTAGTTGGTGCCGATCTTCGCCAGCAGGTCCACGATGCGGCCCTGTACGTCCGCCGTCGTGGCCCTTTCGGCGAGGAAGAGCACGCTCTCGCCGGACGCCAGCCGCGGCAGCTCGGACGGCTCGATGCCGGACGTCGTGTAGACGACCAGCGGGGTGTGGTTCAGCTGCCCGTTGGCACGCAGCCAGTCCACGATCCCGGCCCGCCGGCGGCGCACCTGCATCAGGTCCATGACGACCAGGTTGGGCCGTATCCGCGTCGCCAGCTCCACGGCGTCCGTGTCGGCGCCCGCCCGCGCCACCTGGAGGCCGCGCCGCTCCAGCGCGGCGGTCAGGGCGGTCGCGATCTCGTCGTGCTCCTCGATCAGCAGGACCCGGGAGGGGTGCTGCTCGCTGTCGCGCGGAGCGAGCGCCTTGAGCAGGACGGCCGGATCGGCTCCGTACGCCGCCTCCCGCGTGGCGTGCCCCAGCCCGGCCGTGACCAGCACGGGCACCTCGGCGGCCACCGCGGCCTGGCGCAGGGACTGCAGGGCGGTCCGGGTGATCGGCCCGGTCAGCGGATCCACGAACAGCGCGGCGGGGAACGCGGCGATCTGCGCGTCCACCTCCTCGCGGGAGTGCACGATCACCGGCCGGTAGCCGCGGTCGCTGAGCGCCTGCTGCGTCTGCACGTCGGGCGCCGGCCACACCAGCAGCCGGCGCGGGTTGTCCAGCGGCTCCGGCGGCAGCTCGTCGTCCACGGGCCGCGGTACGGGCCGGTTGACCACCTCGACGGCGCCGCCGGGCCCGTCCAGCGGCTCGGGACCCTCGTCGGAGCCCGCCTCGGGGGCTCCTATCGCGAAGGCCCGTCCCTGCGGGGCGGGCTCGGAGAGACGGCGACGGCGGCCGGAACCCGAACCGGCGGGGTCCACGGAGACGCCCTGTCCGAGGGTGCCGAGGGCGCGCACACTGATCGGCTGCGCGGCCTGGCCCTCCGCCGGGGTGTCCTGGGGCTGCCTGGCCCCGGGAACCGCGACCTGGCCGGAGGCCGTGTCGCCGTCCTCCGGAGCGGTCCGGGCCGCCGGAACCGGCCAGGCCGGCGCGTTCGTCAGCGCCCGCCGCCGCCCGGTGGGAGGCACGGGGTCCCCTTCGGCCGCGGCCGCCGGCGCGGCCGGGGCTTCGTCCTCGGCCGCGGGCGCGCCCAGCACCCGCCGTCCACGCCGCCCACCGGGCGCCTCGGCCTCGGCATCGGCCTCGGCGGGAGCGGGCGCCGAACCGGCCATCACCGGATCCTGCGGAGCCGGGGCAGCGGGGGTCGGGCCGGCGGGGGTCGGGCCTGCGGGCAGCGCGAAGCCGCCCTCGGGGGCGATGGGCCGCGCCGGAGCCTGGGCGGGAGCGGTCGCCGGCCGGAGCCCGTTGGCCGGCACGGGACCGCCGGGCTGCGCCGGACCGGCCGCGCCCAGCGCCCGCCGCCGCCCCGCGGGATGCTCCATCAGCGGTACCGGGGGCACGGTGGGTACGGGCGGCAGCGCGGGCATGGCGGTGCCCTGCGGGGGCACGGGCTGCCCCGGGCCGCCCTCGCCGCTGCCGTCACCGGCGCGGCCACGGCGCCGGCCGGTGCCCAGCCCCGCCGGGTTCACCGGGGACTGCGCGAGCTCCGGCCCCGTCTCGGCCCCCGCGGCGGCCTCGCCCGCCCGGCGCCGCCCGGACGGCAGCGCCAGCGCGGAGCCGCCCTCGGCGGCCTTCTCGGCGCCGGGCGCACCGGAACCGCCGGCCTCGTCCTCCAGGAACGCGTCCACCCCGCGGCGGGCCCGCCGGCCTCCGGAGACCCGGCCCGCGGGGGCCGTTTCGGCCGGGGGCTCCTCCTCCGCCGGCTCGGGCACGGTGACCGTCCCGGCGCCCGAGCCCAGCGGCAGCTCCAGCACGTACGCACCGCCGGGCGCGCCCGGAACCTCGACCGTCTGCAGCACGCCTCCGTGCGCGGTCACGATGCCCCGCACGATCGGCTCGTGGACCGGGTTGCCGCCCTCGTACGGCCCGCGCACCTCGATCCGTACGACGTCACCGCGCTGCGCGGCGGCCACCACGATCGTCGAGTCGCTGTAGCCGCTGCCCTGGCGGGTCTTGCCGGTGGCGTCCACCCCGGCGACGTCCGCGACCAGATGCGCGAGGGCGGTCGAGATCCGGTCCGCGTCGACCTCGGCCTCGATCGTCGGAGCGTGCACGGCGAATTGGGCGCGCCCCGGGCCGATCAGCTCGACGGCGCCGTCGACGCCCGCCTTGACCACGCCGTTGATCAGGACTTTCTTCTTCTTCAGCCGGTCGCTGCCCGAGTCCAGGCGCTGGAAGCCGAGCACGTTGTCCACCAGCGTGGTCATCCGGGAGTACCCGGCGGCCAGGTGGTGCAGCAGCTGGTTGGCCTCGGGCCACAGCTGCCCGGCGTCGTCGGCCGCCAGCGTCGCCAGCTCCCCGCGCAGCTCGTCCAGCGGCCCGCGCAGGGATTCGCCGAGCACGGCCAGCAGCTGCGCGTGGCGCGCGGCCAGGGCGTCGTACGGCCGCCGGTCGGTGAAGGTCATGACCGCGCCGACGAGCTGCTCCCCGTCCCGCACGGGCGAGGTGGTGAGGTCCACGGCGACCGGCTGCCCGGCCTTGTTCCACAGGACCTGGCCGCGCACGCGGTGCTTGCGCCCGCTGCGCAGGGTGTCGGCGAGCGGGGACTCCTCGTAGGGGAACGGCGAGCCGTCGGCGCGCGAGTGCTGGACCAGCCCGTGCAGTTCGCGGTTGCCGAGGTCGGTGGCCCGGTAGCCGAGGATCTGGGCGGCGGCCGGATTGACCAGCACCACCCGTCCGTCGGTGTCGGTGCCGACGACGCCCTCGGCCGCGGCTCGCAGGATCATCTCGGTCTGCCGCTGGGAGCGGGCCAGCTCGGCCTCGGTGTCCACGGTCTGCGAGAGGTCCCGTACGACGAGCATCAGCAGCTCGTCACCGGTGTAGCCGGGCTGCGGCTCGCGGTAGGCGTCGCGCCCGTCGAGGTGGGCGCTGGTGACCTCGACGGGGAACTCGCTGCCGTCGGTCCGGCGCGCCACCATCCGCTTGGGCTTGGCCCGGCCGCCCTCGTCCTCGCCGGGCCGGCGCATGGAGCCGGGGATCAGCTTGGAGTCGAATTCGGGCAGGAGGTCGAGCACGCCCCGGCCGACGAGCCCGGTGCCCGGGCTCTCCATGACCTCGAGAGCGATCGAATTGGCGTTGACCACAGTGCCGTTGGCGTTGACGAGCAACAGCGCGTCCGGAAGTGCGTCGAGTATTGCTGCGAGGCGAGCAGCGCCTCGGGATGGCCTGCTGCTCACGACGAGCTTCCTCCCTGACCACGACTACTGGCATGTCACGGGAGGAGTCTAAGGCCACAGTCCCGCGATGAGGTGGCCGATGTGTGGCGGACACCACCCGTCACGAGCATCCTCCCAGGTCAGGAACGCCCGGGCGGAAGCAGAGGTTCCAACTCCTCCCAACGGCTGATCTCGCAGCCGTTCGTCCGGCGGAAGTGCGCGTCCACCTTCCGCCCCCGCCAGGTCCCGGTGATGTCGGCGGTGGCCGGGCCCCCGTACTGCATGCGGCAGATCTGCCGGTCGGAGACGGGTGCGAAGGGATCCTTCCGCTCCTTGGCGAGCTGGTCGAGCTTCGCGCAGGCCTCCTCCGCCGAGGGGTGGTTGCCGCCCACGGGGCCGCATTCGAGTTGGTACTCGCGGTCCATCCGCGGGTTGCCGGTGTTGGCCATGGTGATCGTCAGTCGGTCGGGCGAGGCGAGCAGACCGCCCAGGGGCTCGGGCAGCGGCGGCAGCGGGCCGAGGGCCGCGGCGGCCAGGGCGGAGGTGACGGCGAAGCCGGCGAGACGCAGCATGGGGCACTCCAGGTCGTCCGTACGTCGTACGCCTGACCAACGACTCGGGTCCGCCGACGTTGCGTGCCGAGGGGGTTTAAGGCTTTGCCCTTCGCCCGCCCCTCCTAGTACCGTGGGAGCGGATTGGTGAGGGGCCCTGCGCCTGTGTCATCATCTGCACGCACCTTCGTACGCGAGGGTGTGCTGGAGGCGTCGCCTAGTCCGGTCTATGGCGCCGCACTGCTAATGCGGTTTGGGGCTTACACCCCATCGAGGGTTCAAATCCCTCCGCCTCCGCACTTCACGAAGCCCCGGTCCCCACGGACCGGGGCTTCGGTGCATTCCGACCCCGGCCCCGGCCGCGCCCGCCGCTCAGTCCACGGCGCCCTGAGCCCGACGGTCCCGCGCTGCCCCGCAGCGTCCCGCCCTGCCCCGACATCTGTGCGACCTCTGAACCGTCCCGAACGGAACCGGGGCGGCCGCACACCACTTCCGCGGGCGCTTCCCGCACCCAACCGGATGATCTTCTTCCAGAGCGTTTCCGCAGCTCAGCGCTGGTTTGGCTAATGGATTTCGCGTCCCGGCGAGGTCCATGTATTGTTGTTCTCGCAAGGCCAACGGGGCGCAAAACCCCGGCGGACAAGCACTCGTAGCTTAACGGATAGAGCATCTGACTACGGATCAGAAGGTTGCAGGTTCGAATCCTGCCGAGTGCACAGTGAGGCAGAGGCCCTCAGGAGAAATCCTGAGGGCCTCTTTCGTTATGTCCTGGCGGAGCCGGGCAAGGGGATGGGCGGGGGCTGGTCTCCTCCTTTGTGGGGACGGGGTACCCCGTGGGTGGTCAGGGGTGGAATGGCTCTGCAGGGGGACGCGGGTTACGGGGCGGTTTGCGTACGGTTCTTGAAGATCGTTCGAAGCGGAAACCGGAACACGGGGGCTCTCATGGGACTGTTCGGAAACGCGCACGGCATCGACTCGGCGTCGGCGCAGCGGGACTACGCGCGGCTGCTGGGGCAGGGCGAGCAGGTGCATGCCGCCTATCTGCTGATCCGGGACACGATCCTGTTCACCGACCGGCGGCTGGTGCTCATCGACAAGCAGGGGCTCACGGGGAAGAAGGTCGAGTACCACTCCGTGCCCTACCGGAGCATCACGCACTTCTCCGTGGAGACCGCCGGCCACTTCGATCTCGACGCCGAGCTCAAGATCTGGATATCCGGGACCTCGGCGCCGATCGAGAAGACCTTCACCAAGGGTGTCGACATCTACGAGGTGCAGGCGATCCTGACGCAGTTCGTCGCCCGGTAGCCGGGCGCGGCGCCGTTCTCAGAGGACTCGGGGCAGGCCGGTCACGGACATCACCAGGGAGTAGAGGGAGGTGGTGGCCGTGATGAAGAGGCGGTTGTTCCTGGGACCGCCGAAGGCGATGTTCGAGACGGGTTCGGGGACCCGGACGCGGCCGATCAGGGTGCCGTCCGCGGCGTAGCAGTGGACGCCGGACGTCATCGCCGCGGCCCACAGGCGGCCCTCGTCGTCGAAGCGGATGTTGTCGACGGACGGGCAGGTGGTGAAGACGCGGTCGGCGGTGAGGGTGCCTTCGTCGGTGACCTTGAAGGCGCGGATGTGGCCGGCGCGGGTGTCGGCGGCGTAGAGCTCGCTCTCGTCGGGGGAGAAGACCAGCCCGTTGGGGCCGAGGAAGCCGTCGGCGACCATGCGGACCTCGCCGGTCGCGGGGTCGGCGCGGTAGAGGTTGCAGGCGCCGATCTCGCTGGGTGCGCGACGGCCCTCGTAGTCGCTGGTGATGCCGAAGTCCGGGTCGGAGAACCAGACCGAGCCGTCCGAGCGGACCACCGCGTCATTCGGGCTGTTGAGCCGCTTGCCGTCGTAGCGGTCGGCGATGACGGTGAGGCGGCCGTCGGGCTCGGTGCGGGTGACGCGCCGGTTGCCCTGCTCACAGGTGATCAGGCGGCCCTCGCGGTCCAGGGTGTTGCCGTTGGAGTGGCCGGCCGGCGAGCGGAAGACGGACACCGCGCCGGTCGCCTCGTCCCAGCGGAGCATGCGGTCGTTGGGGATGTCGCTCCACACCAGTTGCCGCCAGGCGGGCAGGTACAGCGGGCCCTCCGCCCAGCGGCAGTCGTCGTAGAGCCGGTCCAGGCGCGCGTCGCCGTTGGCGCAGCGGCCGGTCTTGAAGCGCTCGTCCAGAATCTCGTACAAGGTGAGGTCGGCAATGCCTGACATGATTCCCCCTGATGGCGAACTGCCGAATTATCTTCGGCATGATGGTGAGATTGCAGGATCAGGTACCGTCTTCGCAAGGGCCGACGGGCCCATGAGAGGAAGATCGCGTGGACGAGATCGACCGGGCGCTCGTCCTGCGCCTGCAGGAGGACGCCGGCCAGTCGTACGCCGCGCTGGGCGCGGCCGTGGGGCTCTCGGCGGGGGCGACCCACGAGCGGGTCCGCAAACTGCGCGAGCGCGGGGTGATCCGGCGGACCACCGTCGAGGTGGACCCGGCGGCCGTCGGCAGCGGGGTGCTCGCCTACGTGATGGTCGACTCCAACGCCTGGATGGGAGAGTCCGCCGCCGCGTTCGCGGCGATCCCCGAGATCCAGGAGGCGCACATCATCGCGGGCAGCGCGTCGGTGCTGGTCAAGGTGCGCACGGCCTCGACCGGGGAGTTGCAGGACGTCCTGCGGCGCCTCTACGCGATCGACGGGGTCAGCGGTACGCACGCGACCGTCGTCCTGGAGACCTTCTTCGAGCGGCCGCTCCCGCTGTGAGCTGGTGGTGCACCGGGATCCGGTGGAAGGACGGGCAGCCGGCCATCGGCTGGTACGGGCAGGGGCGCGGGGAGCGGGCCAGCCCGCTCGCCTACGGGCAGCGGCTGGCCTTCGTGGCCCGCGGGGAGCGGCGCTGCCTCGGGGTGTGGCGGGCCGGGAAGCGGACGCCCTGCCCCACCGGTGCCACCGTGCCCGGGCGGGCCGGGAGAGCGCAGTGTCCCGAATGCGCGCGGCTCGACCGGTCGTTCTCGGTGGCCGCCGACACCAATGCCGCCGATCCGCGTACCTACCGCGTCTACCTGGCGTGGTTCGGGCCCGGGATGGTCAAGGTCGGGATCACCGCCGAGGAGCGGGGGCGGGCCCGGCTGCTGGAGCAGGGGGCCGTGGCCTGGGCCTGGCTGGGGCGCGGGCCGCTGATGGCCGCCCGGCGTACCGAGGAGCTGCTGCGGGCGGCGCTGGGGGTGCCCGACCGGATCGCGTACGCCCGCAAGAGGGCCGTACGGGCGCACCTGCCGGCCGCGCCGGAGCGGGCCCGGGAGGTCGCCGAGCTGCACGCGCGGGCCGCCGCGCTGACCGGCTGGCCGGACTCGCTGGAGCGGGTGGGGTGTGAAGTCGCCGACCATGCGGATGTGTTCGGGCTGGAGGGGCTGCCCGATCCCGCCCGGGTGATCACCGAGATGGTCCCGGACGGGGCGGTCGTGGGGCGGCTGGTGGGTGCGGCCGGTCCCGATCTGCACTTCGCGGACGGGCTGGTCGTGGACACCCGCCTGCTGGCCGGGTGGGAGCTCGCCGCCCCGGTGGACGGGGTCGCGGGGACCTCGGTGCCGGTGGCGGAGATCCCTTCGGCCCCGGAGCACCCGCCTGTGGAGCAGGACGGGTTGTTCTGAGGTCTGCCGCCGCCGAGGGGCATGGCCGGGCATGCGCGGGCACGGCCGGGCGTGGGCGGGCATGGCCGAGGTTGGGCGGGCACGGCAGGGCATGGCCGGGCCTGGTAGGGCGTGGCCGAGCCTGGGCGGGCGTGGCATGGCCGGGCATAGGCGGGCACGGCGTGGCATGGCCGGGCTTGGGCGGGCGGGTCCGGGCTTGGGTGGGCCTGGGCGGGCGTGGCGGGCATGGCAGGGCGTGGTCGAGCTTCGGCGGGCGTGGCATGGCAGGGCATGGGCGGGCACGGCAGGGCATGGCAGGGCGTGGCCGGGCTTGGGCGGGCGTGGCATGGCCGGGCGTGGGCGGGCACGGCGTGGCATGGCCGGGCATGGGCGGGCATGGTCAAAACTTGGATCCCTTTGGGCTGGTGGGGCGGATTCCGGTGGACATGCCAGGTCGGGCCGCACAGGGTGGTGGGCATGAGCATCCAACCGGTACCGGCCTTCGAACCGCCCTATGTGATGGCCGTTTTCAGCAATGTCCGCACCGACGACGACAGCGGCTATCCGCAGGTCCTCGCCCGGATGAACGAGATCGTCGCGCAGAACCCGGGCTTCCTCGGCCACGAGTCCGCGCGGACCCCGGGCGGCCTCGGGATCACCGTCGCCTACTTCCGCGACCACGAGTCGCTGCGGGTGTGGCGGGAGGACATGGAGCACCAGTCGGCCATGAAGCAGGGCCGCGCGGACTGGTACGAGAGCTACACCCTGCACGTCGCGACCGTCGAACGGAGCCACGGCTTTGCCCGCAACGGCTGAGGCGGTCCGCGCCTTCCGGGAGCGGCTCGGGCTGCCCGGACTGGTCGACGTACACACGCACTTCATGCCCGAGCGGGTCCTGGCCAAGGTGTGGGACTACTTCGACGCGGTCGGTCCGCTGACCGGCGTGGAGTGGCCGATCACCTACCGGCACGAGGAGGAGCAGCGTGTGGCGCTCCTGCGGGAGTTCGGAGTCCGGGCCTTCACCGCCATGCTCTACCCGCACAAACCGGCGATGGCGGCGTGGCTCAACGCCTGGTCCGCCGATTTCGCCGCCCGGACCCCCGACTGCCTGCACACGGCGACCTTCTTCCCGGAGGAGGGCGCGGTCGCGTACGTCCGCCAGGCCCTCGACGCGGGCGCGCGGGTCTTCAAGGCCCACCTCCAGGTCGGGGCCTACGACCCGAACGACGACCGGCTCGACCCCGTGTGGGGGCTGCTCGCCGAGGCCGGGGTACCGACCGTGATCCACTGCGGCTCGGGGCCCGTCCCGGCCAAGTACACCGGACCCGAGCCGATCGCCCGGCTGCTGGCCCGCCACCCGCGGCTGCCGCTGATCGTGGCCCACATGGGCATGCCCGAGTACGGCGACTTCCTGGACCTCGCCGACCGGTACGCCGAGGTGCGCCTCGACACCACCATGGCCTTCACCGACTTCTCGGAACGGCTCAGCGGCTTCCCGCCCGGGGACCGGGGGCGGCTCGTCGACCTCGGCGACCGGATCCTGCTCGGCACCGACTTCCCGAACATCCCCTACCCCTACGAGCACCAGCTCGCCGCCCTCGAACGGCTCGGCCTGGGCGACGACTGGCTGCGGGCCGTCTGCCACGACAACGGCGCCCGGCTGTTCCGGCTCGACGGCTGAGCCGCGGCCGCCGCTCCCGCTACCGCCGCCACGGCTGGGGCTGGGGCTGGGGCTGGGGCTGCCGCGGTGGATGAGGTGGTCTGTATCCGTTTCTCAGGAAATTCACAGAGAGGGACAAGAACGCTCTCAGAGGCGCCGGACAGCGTGGATGCATGACTGCGACGACCACCTCACACGCGTCCACGTCCACCAGCAACCCCTCGGCCCTGGTGCGGCCCGACGGAGGCCCCTGCCGGGTCCTCGTCGTCGACGACGAGGCCTCGCTCTCCGAGCTCCTGTCCATGGCCCTGCGCTACGAGGGCTGCGAGGTCCGCAGCGCCGGTGACGGGGCCGGTGCGGTACGGGCGGCGCGCGAGTTCCGGCCCGACGTCGTGGTCCTCGACATCATGCTCCCCGACATGGACGGCCTCGCCGTCCTGGGACGCCTGCGCCGCGAGCTGCCCCACGTCCCGGTGCTCTTCCTGACCGCCAAGGACTCCGTGGAGGACCGCATCGCGGGCCTGACGGCGGGCGGCGACGACTACGTCACCAAGCCGTTCAGCCTGGAGGAGGTCGTGGCGCGGCTGCGCGGCCTGGTCCGGCGTTCGGGCGCGGCGCAGGCCGCGCGCGGCGGTTCGGTGCTCGTCGTCGGCGATCTGCGGCTCGACGAGGACAGCCACGAGGTGGTCCGTGCCGGGCGGGAGATCCACCTGACCGCCACCGAGTTCGAGCTGCTGCGCTACCTGATGCGCAACCCGCGCCGGGTGCTCAGCAAGGCGCAGATCCTGGACCGGGTGTGGTCCTACGACTTCGGCGGCCAGGCCAATGTGGTCGAGCTGTACATCTCCTACCTGCGGAGGAAGCTGGAGAGCGGGCCGGGCATGGCGCCGCTGATCCACACCCGGCGCGGCGCCGGCTACCTGATCAAGCCGGCCGAATAGTGGCCTTCCGCGGCAACCGGCGGCCGCGGGCCCGCAGGCCCTGGTCGTTGCGGACCCGGCTCGTCGTCTCGGCGGTCGCCCTGATCGCGGTCGTGGGCGCGGCCATCGGGACCGTCACCACCCTCGCCCTGCGCTCCTACCTGGTCGACAAGCTCGACGAGCAGCTGCGCACCTCCGTCTCCATGGCCTCCCCGCCGCCCGGCTCGGGCAAGGTGATCAGGGAGGGGAAGTCGGTGCTCGGCCCGGGTACCCCGCTGGGCGCCGTCGGCTTCCGGATCGACTCCGACGGCAAGGTGTTCGGCGCCGACCGCAGCATGCGCCTCGAGGACCCCGAGCGCGGCGAACCCAACCCGCTCACCGAGGCCCAGATCGCCGTCCTCGCCAAGACCGCCCGCCCGAACGAGGCGGGCAGGGCCGCAGCGGTGAACCTGAGCCTTCCGGGGCTCGGGGAGTACCGGGTGCTGTCCGCGCTCGACGGCAGCGTCGTCCTGGGCTTCCCGCTGCGCGAGGTCGACTCCACGGTGAACACCCTGATCGCGGTGGAGGTCTGCGTCACCCTCGCCGGGCTGATCGCGGCCTCCCTCGCCGGGCAGGCCCTGGTCGGGGTGGCCCTGCGCCCGCTGCGCCGGGTCGCCGCCACCGCCACCCGCGTCTCCGAACTCCCCCTGCACAAGGGCGAACCCGCCCTCCACGAACGGGTCCCGGACGCCGAGGCCGACCCCCGTACCGAGGTCGGGCAGGTCGGCGCCGCGCTCAACCGGATGCTGGGCCATGTCTCCGCCGCCCTCACGGCCCGCCAGGAGAGCGAGACGCGGGTCCGGCAGTTCGTCGCCGACGCCAGCCACGAACTGCGCACCCCGCTCGCCTCCATCCGGGGCTACGCGGAGCTGACCCGCCGGGGACGGGAGGAGCCGGGCCCCGACACCCGGCACGCGCTGGGCCGGATCGAGTCCGAGGCCACCCGGATGACCGGCCTGGTCGAGGACCTCCTGCTGCTGGCCCGGCTCGACGCCGGCCGGCCGCTCGCCGCCGGCGACACCGACACCGACCTGGCACCGCTCGTCGTGGACGCCGTCAGCGACGCCCGGGCCGCCGGGCCCGGACACCACTGGCGGCTGCGCCTGCCCGACGAGCCCGCGCTCGTCCGCGGCGACCCGGCCCGCATCCAGCAGGTCCTGGTCAACCTGCTGGCCAATGCCCGTACGCACACCCCGCCCGGCACCACCGTCACCGCCGATGTTTCGCTGGGGGCACCCCCGGCGGTAGCCGGGGGAGAAACCACCGGGGTGCGGCTGCGGATCGAGGACGACGGCCCGGGCATCCCGCCCGCCCTGCTTCCCCACGTCTTCGAGCGCTTCGCCCGCGGTGACGCCTCCCGCTCCCGGGCCGCGGGTTCCACCGGCCTCGGGCTCGCCATCGTCCAGGCCGTCGTCACCGCGCACGGCGGCCGGGTCGGCGTACGGAGCGAGCCCGGGCGGACCTGCTTCGAAGTCCTGCTGCCGCTCGCCGGCCCCGGAGCCCGGCCGCGGACGGACTCACAGACGGGGCACAGGCTCACCACACAGCCGTGACAGCCCGCTCCACCAGGGTCGGAGCATGTCAACCGACGCCTCTCCCGGGGCCCTTCCGGCCCGGGCACCCCTCGCACCCGTGCCCGGGGAGCCCGTCCTCGACGTGGTGATTCCGGTCTTCAACGAGGAGGAAGACCTCGGACCGTGCGTGCGCAGGCTGCACGAGCACCTCACCCGCACGTTCCCCTACCCCTTCCGGATCACCGTCGCCGACAACGCGAGCACCGACCGCACCCCCGAGGTCGCGGGCGCGCTCGCCGAGAAGCTGGCCGGCGTACGCAGCACCCGGCTGGAGGAGAAGGGCCGGGGCAGGGCCCTGCGCACCGTCTGGTCCGGTTCCGACGCGCCGGTCCTCGCGTACATGGACGTGGACCTCTCCACCGACCTGAACGCCCTGCTGCCGCTGGTCGCCCCGCTGATCTCCGGCCACTCCGACCTCGCCATCGGCACCCGCCTCGCCCGCTCGTCCCGGGTGGTGCGCGGAGCGAAGCGGGAGTTCGTCTCCCGCGCCTACAACCTCCTCCTGCGCTCCTCCCTCGCCGCCCGCTTCAGCGACGCCCAGTGCGGGTTCAAGGCCATCCGGCGGGAGGTCGCCGAGCGGCTGCTGCCGCTGGTGGAGGACTCCGGCTGGTTCTTCGACACCGAGCTGCTCGTCCTCGCGGAGCGGGCCGGGCTGCGGATCCACGAGGTGCCGGTGGACTGGGTCGACGATCCGGATTCCACCGTCCACATCGTCCGGACCGCCACCGAGGACCTGAAGGGCGTCTGGCGGGTGGGCAGGGCCCTGGCCGTCGGCGCGCTGCCGCTCGACCGGCTCGCCCGCCCCTTCGGCGACGACCCGCGCGACCGCTCCGCCCTGCCGGGCGTGGACGGCGGGCTGGCCCGCCAGCTCCTCGGCTTCTGCGCCGTCGGTGCCCTGTCCACCCTGCTCTACCTGCTGCTGTACTCCGCCTTCCGCACCGGAACCGGCCCGCAGGTCGCCAACGGCGCCGCCCTGCTGCTGTCGGCCGTCGCCAACACCGCCGCCAACCGCAGGCTCACCTTCGGCGTGCGCGGCCGGGAGCGGGCCGTGCGCCACCAGGCCCAAGGGCTGGTGGTGTTCGCCATCGGACTCGCCCTGACCAGCGGCTCCCTGGCCGCGCTCGGCGCGGCCGCAGCCGATCCCGCGCACGGCACCGAACTGGCCGTGCTGATCACCGCCAACCTCGCCGCCACCGTGCTGCGGTTCCTGCTCTTCCGCGCCTGGGTCTTCCCCGACCGGCGCGGCCCCGAGTTCCCTACGCCCAAGGACAGTCGATGACCACGGCAGCACTTCCGCTCTTCCCGGCCGCCGAGGCCCGGGCCCGCACCGGCCGGCCCCGCTGGGAACGGCCCGCGTTCGCCGGGCTCCTGATCTGCACGGCCCTCCTGCTGCTGTGGGACCTGGGCTCCTCCGGCTACGCCAACTCCTTCTACTCCGCGGCCGTACAGGCGGGCAGCGAGAGCTGGAAGGCCTTCTTCTTCGGCTCCTCGGACGCCGGGAACTCCATCACCGTCGACAAGCCCCCGGCCGCGCTCTGGCCGATGATGCTGTCGGTCCGGCTGTTCGGGCTGGGCTCCTGGCAGATCCTCGTCCCGCAGGCGCTGATGGGCGTCGCGACGACCGCGGTGCTGTACGCGGCCGTACGCCGCCAGTTCGGGCCGGCGGCCGCGCTGCTCAGCGGCGCCGTGTTCGCGCTCACGCCCGTCGCCGCGCTCATGTTCCGCTTCAACAACCCCGACGCGCTGCTGACCCTGCTGCTCACGGTCACCGTGTACTGCGTCCTGCGCGCCCTCGACGGCGCGCACACGAAGTGGCTGGTCTGGGCCGGGGTCGCGGTCGGCTTCGCCTTCCTCACCAAGACCCTGCAGGCCTTCGTCATCCTGCCGCCGCTCGCCCTGCTGTACGCCGTCTGCGCGCCCACCGCGCTGCGCAGGCGCCTGGGACAGCTGCTACTGGCGGGGCTGGCGATGGTGGTGGCCGGGGGCTGGTGGGTGGCCGTCGTGGAGCTGTGGCCCGCCTCCTCGCGCCCGTACATCGGCGGCTCGCAGAACAACTCCTTCCTGGAACTGACCCTCGGCTACAACGGGCTGGGCCGGATCAACGGCAACGAGACGGGCAGCGTCGGCGGGGGCGGGCGCGCCGGTGGCGGCGGAGGCGGCGGCTGGGGCGAGACGGGCATCGACCGGCTTTTCTCGGCCAATATCGGCGGCCAGATCTCCTGGCTGATGCCCGCGGCGCTGGTGCTGCTCGTGGCCGGACTGGTGATCACCTGGCGGGCCCGCCGGGCCACCGACTCGCTGGAGGGCATGGCCCGGGCGGCGTTCCTGGCCTGGGGCGGTGCGCTGCTGATCACCGCCCTCGTCTTCAGCTACATGCAGGGCATCTTCCACGAGTACTACACCGTCGCGCTGGCGCCGTTCGTGGCCGCGCTGACCGGGATGGGAGTCGCCGTCCTGTGGGAGGAGCGGGGCAGCCGGGCCGCGCTCCTCACCCTGTCCGGCACGCTCGCGCTGACCGCCGTCTGGTCGTACGTGCTGCTCGGCCGTGCCACCGGCTATCTGCCGTGGCTGCGCTGGGCGGTGCTGGTGGGCGGGCTGCTCGCGGCGGCGGCGCTGCCGTTCGCCGCGCGGGCGGGGCGCCGGGTGCTCCTGGCCACCGCGGCGCTGGCCCTGGGCGCGGCACTGGCGGGGCCCCTCGCGTACTGCCTGACCACCGTGAACACCGGGCACACCGGATCCATCGTGACCGCCGGGCCCGCGGTCGCGGGTGGCCGGGGCGGACCCGGCGGCATGATGCGGGGCGGGGCGGGCGAACTGCCTCCGGGCGGTCCGGGCGGTCCTGGTGGTGCGGGCCAGGGCGGCAACACCCCGCCGCAGGGCGGCATGCCGGGGGGCCAGGCGGGGCAGGCCGCCCCTCCGGCGGGCCAGGTGCCGCAGGACGGTGGCGGCGGGCGCGGTCAGGGCGGGCGCGGCCTCGGGCGCGTGGGCGGCGGGGGCCAGGGCGGGCCGGGCGGCCTGCTGGGCGGCACCCGGGTCGGTGCCGAGGCCGAGGCGGCCCTGAGCGCCGACGCCGACCGCTACACCTGGGCGGCGGCGGCCATCGGCTCGCAGAACGCGGCGAGTTACCAGCTGGCCAGTGGCGCACCGGTGATGCCGATCGGCGGCTTCAACGGGAGCGACCCGTCGCCCACCCTGGAGCAGTTCAAGCAGTACGTACGGGACGGGGAGATCCACTGGTTCATCGGCCAGGGAGGTACCGGGGCCGGAGCGGAGGGCGGTACCGCCGGAGGGATGCGCCAGGGCGGCGGCGGACCGGGCGGGGCCACCGGCACCGCCATCGAGACCTGGGTCAAGGCCACCTTCAAGGCGACCACGGTCGGCGGAGCCACCTTCTACGACCTGACGGCTTCCACGTCCTGATCCAGCCCCGGCCGTGGCACACCCCCTAGCATCAAGAGGGCGGACCGGGCATTCCGGGCTGATCCACCTGGCGTGAGGAGGGTGCCTCCATGGTGACCGCGGCCGATTCCGGTGATCCGCTCCCGGTCGAGTCCAGTGTGTGGCTGACCGCCAGGCCGGCCGCGCCCGCCAGACGCCGCAGCGAGGCGCCCTCGGGGCTCGACCGGGACCGGATCACCGCAGCCACCGTGCGGCTGCTCGACTCCGAGGGCCTGGCCCGGTTCTCGATGCGGAGGCTGGCCGGCGGGCTGGGGGTCACCGCGATGTCCCTGTACTGGTACGTGGACACCAAGCACGACCTGCTCGAACTCGCCCTGGACCGCGCCCTGGGCGAACTGGCCCTGTCGGCCGGCCCGGCACCGGAAGCACCCGCTCCGGACGCCGGGCCCGCTCCGGACGCCGGGCCCGCTCCGGACGGCGCGCCTCCGCCGCACGCCGGGCCCCCGCCCGCGCCCGCGCCCGGGCCCGAAGGCTGGTCCGGCCGGCTGCGGGTGCTGGCCCGGGCCTATCGCCGGCTGCTGGCGGACCACCCCTGGGTGGCCCCGCTCACCGCCGCCTATCCGAACATCGGCCCGCACGCCCGGGCCTTCGACGCCGCCCTCCAGCGGCTGTTGGACGCCACGGGCCTCGCGGACCCCGCCCGGACCGGCGCCCACCTCGCCGTCTCGCAGTTCCTGCACGGCTGCGGGGGCGCGGCCCGGCGGGCGCCCGAGGGTGACTTCTGCCTCGCGCTCGACGTCCTGATCGCCGGCATCGAGGCCAAGGCCGGGGCCGCGGCCACGGCGTAGCCGTCCCGGGCGGTGCTCAGGCCTTGGCCGGCACCTCCGCCGGGACCGCGGGCGCCTCGGCGGAGCCGGCCGCCGGGGTGTGGGCCTCGGGCTTCGACTTCAGCGCGACCTCCTTGATGAAGAGGCAGAGCAGCAGCGCCAGCAGCGCGGTGGGCGCCGCGTAGAGGAAGACGTCGCCCACGCCGTGCCCGTACGCCGCCTCGATGACCGTGCGGACCGGGGCCGGCAGCTTGTCGAGGTCGGGGATGGCGCCGCCGCCCGTACCGCCGTGGCCGAGCGCCGCGGCCTTCGGGCCGAGCGCGGTCAGGCCGTCCTTCACGTACCCGGTGACCTGGTGCGCCATCAGCGCGCCGAGCGCCGAGACGCCCATGGCGCCGCCGAGCGAGCGGAAGAAGGTGACGACCGAGCTGGCCGCGCCCAAGTCCTCGGGGGCGACCTGGTTCTGGGTGGCGAGGACCAGGTTCTGCATCATCATGCCGAGGCCGAGTCCGGTCAGCGCCATGTAGACCGCGATGTGCCAGTACGGGGTGTCGTACCGCAGGGTGCCCAGGAGCCCCAGGCCGGCGGTCAGCAGGACGCCGCCGACGATGAGCCAGGCCTTCCACTTGCCGGTCTTGGTGATCACTTGACCGGAAACGGTGGAGGAGACGAAGAGCCCGCCGATCATCGGAATCGTGAGGATTCCGGACATCGTGGGGGACTCGTTGCGGGCGAGCTGGAAGAACTGGCTGAAAAACACCGTGCCCGAGAACATCGCGATGCCCACGAACAGCGAGGCCGCCGAGGCGAGCGTGATGGTCTTGTTGCGGAACAGCCGCAGCGGGATGATCGGGTCGCTCGCCCGGGACTCGACGAGGACGAACAGCAGGCCGAGCGCGAGCGCGCCGCCCGTCATCGCCCAGGTCTGCCACGAGATCCACGGGTAGGAGTCGCCGGCCTGCGTGACCCAGATCAGCAGCGCCGAGACGGCCCCGCTGATCAGGAAGGCGCCCAGCCAGTCGACCTTGACCTCGCGGCGCACCACGGGAAGCCGCAGGGTCTTCTGCAGGACGATCAGCGCGATGATCGCGAAGGGCACGCCGACGTAGAAGCACCAGCGCCAGCCCAGCCACTCGGTGTCGGTGATGACACCGCCCAGCAGCGGGCCGCCGACGGTGGCGACGGCGAAGACCGCGCCGAGGTAGCCGCTGTACCGGCCGCGCTCGCGCGGGGAGATCATCGCGGCCATCACGATCTGCGCGAGGGCGGACAGGCCGCCGACGCCGATGCCCTGGACCACGCGGCAGGCGATCAGCGTGCCGGTGTTCTGGGACATGCCCGCGACCACGGAGCCGAGGACGTAGATCACGAGGGATATCTGGACCAGCAGCTTCTTGCTGAAGAGGTCGGACAGTTTGCCCCACAGGGGGGTGGCCGCGGTCATCGACAGCAGGGCGGCCGTGACCACCCAGGTGTACGAGGACTGCGTGCCGCCGAGGTCGCTGATGATCTGGGGCAGGGCGTTGGAGACGATCGTGGAGGACAGGATCGCCACGAACATGCCGAGCATCAGCCCGGACAGGGCCTTCATGATCTGCGGGTGGGTCATGGCCGGGGCCACGGACGGCGTCGCGGACGTGGTCACGGACGTGGTCGCGGAGGTGGTCGCGGACGGGGGCGGGTTGTCGGTCGTCGTCTCCGACTGGACCATGTCGTTCCTTTGTCTAGAAGCTCGAGCGGAGCCGGGCCAGCAGCGTGTTCAGCGTGTCGACGTCCTCGGGGGACCACGCGGCCAGCGCTCTTTCCAGCGCCGCCGTGTAGCGGGAGCCGAGCTCGGCGAGGAGCGCCCGGCCGGCCGGGGTGAGCCGCAGGATCCGGCACCGGCCGTCCCCCGGGTCGGCCTCGCGCCCGATCCAGCCGCGCTCGGCGACGTGGGTCACGTGCCGACTGGTCACCGAGATGTCGACGGCCATGAGCTCGGCCAGCCGGCTCAGCCGCATCTCGCCGTGCCGGTGCAGCACGGTGAGGACGGCGGCGGCGCCGGGCGGGCAGTCCGGGGGCAGGATGCGGGCGAGGTCGCGTTTGACCGCGCCGATTCCGGTGAGCTGGCGGGCCAGCTCCTCGTACCGCGTGGTCTCCGTCGTCTCCGCCGTCTGTGTGGTCACCGGACAGCCCCCCATCTTGTTGCTTAAAGCAACCATAGAAGCGGATGGTTGCTACAGGCAAACGAATCCGGGGGTGGGGCGGTAAAGGAATCGGAAAACCGGCTAGGGTCCTGCTCCATGGCTGCGAACCACAACTCACAGGGCCCCGAGGGCAACT
The DNA here is from genome assembly GCF_042719495.1 of Streptomyces sp. NPDC058525. NCBI lineage: Bacteria > Bacillati > Actinomycetota > Actinomycetes > Kitasatosporales > Streptomycetaceae > Streptomyces > Streptomyces sp. NPDC058525. Next base: position 88,650 of record NZ_JBHXNP010000008.1, on the reverse strand, counting down.
ACGACCCCGCGGGCAGCACCCAGATGTTCCGGGCGTTCGTCGAGGAGGCCGCACCGGCCCGGCAGGCGCCCACCCGTCGTCAGCTCCGCGAGGAGCAGCAGCAGGCCGCCGGCTCCAAGAAGGGCCTGTGGCTGGGGCTGGCCGTCGCGGTGGTGGTCGTGATCGGCGTGGCGGCCTGGCTCGCCCTGCGCTGAGCCGCGGGGCCCGGCCGAAGCGAGCCCCGGCCGAAGCGGTCTCGGGCCGAGGTCGAAGCCGAAGCCGGATCGGGCCGAGGTCGGAGCCGGAGCCTGCCGCGGGCCTCAGTTCCAGGTGGCCGTGACCTGGCGGGTGTCCACGTGCATGCCCAGCGGCACCCGCCACGCCTCCACGCAGACCGTGTAGGTCTGCGTCTTCGCGCTGCCGCCCGCGATGGGCGCGGGCAGCGGCTGGGTGGTGGTGATCGTCGCCCAGTCGATGCCGAGGGCGCCGATGATGTGCGTCGCGAAGCTGACCGTGCCCGAACGGGCCGCGGCGGTGCCGGTGTTGGTGAAGGTGACGGTGACCCGCTCGCACCAGCGGTCGCCCGCGGCCGCCCTGACGGGCGCGGACAGCGTCAGCTTCGCCGGAGTGGCCGGCGGCGCCGGGGGCGTGGTGCCGGGCTTCGTGGGCGGGCTCGACGGCGGGTTCGGCGTGCCGGGGCTTCCCGTGCCCGCGGAGCCCCCGGGGCTGCCGCCGTTGCCGCCGGGTGTGCCGGGTGTGTGGGTGGACGGGCCGGCTCCGGGTGGGGTGCCCGGGGGTCGTCCGGAGCCGCCGGGTCCGGTCGCCGCGGTCCCGCCCTGGGCGGAGCCGCCGGGCACCTGGGACTCCGGCGCACTGGCCGACGTACTCGACGACACGGAGGATCCGCCCGCCGCCGACGGGCCGCCGAGCGGCTGGAACTCCACCCCGCCCTGCGGCGCCACGTTCTCCCCCGCGCCCCGCTCGGGGCCCGGGGCCGCGGCGCCCACGGCGAGGTAGCCGTCCCGCGCCGGGCCGCCGCAGCCGGTGAGGCCGGCGGCGGCCGTGCAGCACAGGGCGATGAGGACGGCCGCGCGAGATCCCTTTCGCATCGCGCCAGTTTTCCTGACGCTCCGTCAATTGGGAACCCCGTGCGCCCGGATCACTCGCCGATCAGGCCTGCGCGCAGTTGCGCGAGGGTGCGGGTGAGCAGCCGGGAGACGTGCATCTGGGAGATGCCGACCTCCTCGCCGATCTGCGACTGCGTCATGTTCGCGAAGAACCGCAGCATGATGATCTGCCGTTCGCGCGCCGGGAGTTTGGCGAGCAGCGGCTTCAGCGACTCGCGGTACTCGACGCCCTCGAGCGCGGTGTCCTCGTAGCCGAGGCGGTCCGCGAGCGAGCCCTCGCCGCCCTCGTCCTCGGGGGAGGGCGAGTCGAGCGAGGAGGCGGTGTAGGCGTTGCCCACGGCGAGGCCGTCGACGACGTCCTCCTCCGAGACGCCCAGGACGGCGGCGAGCTCGGGGACGGTCGGCGAGCGGTCCAGCTTCTGGGCGAGCTCGTCGCTGGCCTTGGTCAGCGCCAGGCGCAGCTCCTGGAGCCGGCGCGGGACGCGGACGGACCAGGAGGTGTCCCTAAAGAATCGTTTGATCTCGCCCACGACGGTCGGCATCGCGAACGTCGGGAACTCCACGCCGCGTTCGCAGTCGAACCGGTCGATCGCCTTGATCAGGCCGATCGTGCCGACCTGGACGATGTCCTCCATCGGCTCGTTGCGGCTGCGGAAACGCGCGGCGGCGTACCGGACCAGGGGCAGGTTCAGCTCGATCAGGGTGTCGCGTACGTACGTACGGTCGGGGCTGTCCGCGTCCAGGGCGGCGAGGCGTTGGAAGAGGGAGCGGGAGAGGGTGCGGGTGTCGATGGCTTCCGAGCGGTCAGACACTGGCCGTGCTGCCGGCGCCGCGCTCTTGTCGAGCGTGAGCACCTTGGAGCTGCCCTGGTCTACGGACATGCCACCCCCTTGAGGTCGCGGACGGTCGCGTTCGGCGCGCCCGTCGGAGGAACGCAGCCTCCACCTGAATACCGGAGGCGGGGCTGCGGCAAACGCGGTTCAAGCAGAATGTCACATGTCGGCAACACGCTGTAGCGCCAAGTCGACATATATCTCCAGCGACAGACGAGGTCAGAGGGCGATCAGCCCGTTCTGTCGGGAATCAAGTGAATGATCTCCACTCGTTACGGTTACGCCTCGATCCTGTTTGCGGATCTCAGTCGGGCGAAACTGCGGGCGAGGAGCCGCGAGACGTGCATCTGGGAGACGCCGAGCTCCGCGCTGATCTGGGATTGCGTCAGATTGTTGTAGTACCGCAGGAGCAGGATCCTTTGCTCTCGCTCGGGCAGCTGTACGAGCAGGTGGCGGACGAGGTCGCGGTGTTCGACCCCGGCCAGCTCCGGATCCTCGTAACCGAGCCGGTCGAGGAGGCCGGGCATTCCATCGCCTTCCTGCGCGGCCTCGAGCGAGGTTGCGTGATAGCTCCGGCCGGCCTCGATGCAGGAGAGGACCTCGTCCTCGGTGATGCGCAGCCGCTCGGCGATCTCGGCGGTGGTCGGGGTGCGGCCGTGGAGGGTGGTGAGGTCCTCGGTGGCGGCGTTGACCTGCACCCACAGCTCGTGGAGGCGGCGGGGCACGTGGACGGTGCGCACGTTGTCGCGGAAGTAGCGCTTGATCTCGCCCACGACGGTCGGCATCGCGAAGGTCGGGAACTGCACGCCGCGGTCCGGGTCGAACCGGTCGATGGCGTTGATCAGCCCGATGGTGCCGACCTGGACCACGTCCTCCATCGGCTCGTTGCGGCTGCGGAAGCGGGCGGCCGCGTAGCGGACGAGCGGGAGGTTGGCCTCGATGAGGGCCCCGCGCACCCGGTTGTGCTCGCTGGTGCCCGGCTGGAGCCCCTTCAGCTGCCCGAAGAGGACCTGGGTCAGGGCCCGGGTGTCCGCGCCCCGGCTCGGCGGCCTGGGGGGCGCGGGCGGGGGTCCCGGTGCGGCCGGGGGTCCCGGTGTGGGCGGGGGCTCCTCGGGGGAGGGGTCCTGGCGCGGCTCCGGGCGCGGCCCCTGGCGCGACTCCTGGCGGGGCGGTGTCGGGGAGTCCTGCTGCGGGTCCTGCTGGGGTGGCACCTGAGGCGCTGTACTGGCCGGCACGGTCACGCCACCCCTTCAGTCAACTCATCCGTCAAAAGCGGTCATAGCATCACAAGAGATGTGCACTGTGTGCAAGCACCGTATATCACCGTGTTGAGGGCAAGTTGGGCATATTGGGGCATTACTCCCAGTGGTGGGTATGCAAAAAGCCCCCCACCCGTCGGAGTGGGGGGCCGGGAAATCCGGAAGCCGCTTCAGCGTACGGGCTCAGCGCACCAGTTCGGTCATGAACTCGCCGATACCGGAGGCTGCATCCGATATGCCCTGGAAGCCTATTCCGACCATCTCGGCCGCGCGCTTGGGCTGGGTGATGATCACGAAGAGAACGAAGACGGTGAGGGCACCCGTGATGAGCTTCTTGGTGTCCATGTGCGCTGACGGCCTCCCCAACCGGTCCTGCGAAGTCGGGTGAGTCTAACCGGTCGCGTTTGGACACTCACCCGGCCTTTAAGGACCAATGACCCGGCATTCCGGGCCCTTTGCCGGTGTGCCCGCGGTTGCGGGAGGCGCAGGATTGGTGTGAGCCCACCGGTTCTGGCAGGAAATCGGTGGGTGAGGGACAGGACCTCACTGCGGGGTCCGAGCCGCAAGCTTCCCCCCTGACTGCGGCCCGGACTGGCAGGTTCCGTCCTCATCGGGGGAAGTGGCTTGTCCCCCCGATGCCACTTCCCCCGTCCCACACGTCGAAGGTCCCGGCTCCGGTCGGGGCCTTCTTCGTGTGTGCCGGTTACCCCGCGTGCTCCGCTTTCCCGCGCGCTCCGTTTTCCGGCGGGCGCCGCCTCGCCGCTACTGGATGGCGCCGGCCAGGTCCGTCAGGGGCTGTACGGGGGCGATGACCGGCTCCAGGTCGTTCGGCAGCTCCGCCAGCCGGTTGAGCTGGTTCGCGCCGTCGCTGATCTTCCCGCCGATCTCCTGGACGGAGGTGGGCTGGGCGCCCGCGGGCATGCCCGGGGCGGCCGACGGGAGGTCCGGGAGGGTCAGGGGGGCCACGGGCGCGGCGGAGGCGGCGGGCGCGGCGAGTCCCGCGGCGGCCCCCGCGAGGGCGATGGCGGCGAGCATGCGCTGGGTCTTGGTCATGCCGTGACAACGGCCGAGGGGGCGGGCGGTCACGCGGACGTCATCCGGAGGGGCGCGCGGGCGGGGCGCGGAGCGGCCCCCGCCGCCGCTCGGGCGGAACGCCGAGAGCCCCGACCCTTGCGGGGCGGGGCTCTCGATCGGAGCGGTAGTGGAGGGATTTGAACCCCCGATGGGTTGCCCCATACTCGCTTTCGAGGCGAGCTCCTTCGGCCACTCGGACACACTACCGAGATGGATCCTAGCCTAAGGATCCTCGTTCACCGAAATCGGAAATCCGCTGTGCCGGTCACAGGTCGCGGAAGAAGTCGGTCAGCTGCCGTGCGCACTCCTCGGCGAGGACGCCGCGGATCACTTCGGGCCGGTGGTTGAGCCGGCGGTCCCGTACGAGGTCCCACAGCGAGCCGGCCGCGCCCGCCTTCTCGTCGTCCGCGCCGTAGACGACGCGGACGACGCGGGACTGCACGAGCGCGCCCGCGCACATCACGCACGGCTCCAGGGTCACCACGAGGGTGCACCCCGGAAGCCGCCATTCCCCGAGGGCGGCCGCGGCCCGGCGCAGCGCCAGTACCTCGGCGTGCGCCGTGGGGTCGCCGGTCGCCTCGCGCTCGTTGTGCCCGGCGGCGATGACCGCGCCGTCGGGGCCGAGCACGACGGCGCCGACCGGCACGTCGCCGGCCGGCACCGCCCGGGCGGCCTCCCGGAGCGCCAGGCGCATGGGGTCCCGCCACGGGTCCCGTACGGGATCGGGGCCGTGCTCGTCGTGCGCGTCGTGCCGGTCGTGCGTGTCGTGCTGGTCGTGCTCGTGATGCGGAGGGAGCACTAGCGGACGGCCTCCAGGACCTCGGTGGCACCGAGGGACTCGGCGATCTCCGAGAGGGCGTCCCCGTCCAGGGTCATCAGTTGTTTGTGGGTCACGCCGAGGTCGTCCAGCAACTGGGGGTCGCCGAGCGGACCGGCCGGTACCGGCTCCGCGCCGGTGCCTCCCGGCTCGTCCTCGTCGTCGGTCTCGTCGGTGAAGGCGGTGAGGGGTTCCTCCTCGCCGTCCTCGGTGCCGTCCAGGTCCAGCTCGTCGAGTTCGTCGTCCTCCTCGTCGCTGCCCAGCAGCTCTTTGGTCAGCATCGAGCCGTAGGAGCTGCGGGCGGCCGCGGAGGCGTTCGATACGAAGTACCGCGGGTCCTCCTCGCCGTCCACGCGGACGACGCCGAACCAGGCGTCCTCCTGCTCGATGAGGGCGACCACCGTGTCGTCGTCGACAGCGGCGGACCGGGCGAGATCGATCAGATCACTGAGGGACTCGACGTCGTCGAGTTCCATGTCGCTCGCTTCCCACCCGTCTTCGGTGCGCGCGAGCAGTGCGGCGAAATACACCGTGACTCTCCCACTGGTCTTAGGCGTGCCGGTTGGAGGTCCCCCCGGCCGGAGGTTGGGGTCGAACGGCCGTGGTGCTCGCCGTACTGCCCCGCCCAATCGGCATCGTGGCAGAAACGGCGGCATTGCGAGAGGTCTTCCGCGCTTGCGTCGTCCCGTGCCGTGCGGTGCGCGGCCCGTACGGAGGGCGCGGGGCGGCGGTGCCGTACGGGTCCGGGGCCCCGGCCGGGCTCCGGAGCGGCGCCCCCGCGCGCCGGGCGCGCCCCGGCCGTGTCGGGGCGGAGGAGCGCGGCGGGGACACGGCGGGGGCCGCGGCCGTGGGCCCGGCGGAAGGCACGGCCGCGGGCCATGGCGTGGGCATGGCGGCGGGCACGGCGGTGGCTCGGGGGAGGCTCGGAGGCGGCGCGGGGGGTCACCAGCGGAACGTGCGCATGCGCATCTGCTGGCGCATGCGGGCGGCGCGGGCACGCCGGGGCTGGACGCGGTCGCGCAGCGCCCGCGCCTCCATGAGGTCGCGCAGGAACTGCGCGCGGCGTGCTCGGCGCTGCGCCGCGGTCTCGGGCACTTCGTCGCTCGGCTGTGTGTCGGGCATCGGCCACCACCCCGGGCTGGTCGGTCGTTCCCCCTGGCACCCACCTTCCCCCGGACGGGCCGTTTGATGCCACCCCGCCGCAGGTCAGAACGGTCAGGCGGCGTCGGCCGCCTCCTCGGGGAGGGTCGGGACGACGGCCACGGGGCCGTGCGCGTGCTGGAGCACCGCGTTCGCCACGGAGCCGATGAGCAGTGACATGGCCTTGCGCCGCGGGTGGTGGCGGCCCACCACGACCAGCTCCGCCGACCGCGAGGCTATGACCAGCCGGCCCGCCGCGTCCCCGGGCACGGCGGCCTGCTCGACGGGGACGGCGGGGTAGCGGGTGCGGAAGGGGGCCAGCCGCTCCGTCTGGGACCGCAGCATCTCCCGCTCGGCCGGTACGGCGTCCCCATCGTCCGCCAGGCCCTCCGGCGGGATCACGACGAACGGGGCGTCGATCACCATGGTCGGCGCGGGCGGTATGGCGTACGCGGACACCACCTGGACGGTGGTCCCCCGCACGGACGCTTCGGTGAACGCGAAGTCCAGTACGTCGTCCGGGGTCTCCGCGGCGTGCAGTCCGAGCACCACCTTGCCGGCGGACTCCTCCGCCGAGGCGTCGGAGACCTTCCGCTCCGCGTGCGGGATCACCACCACCGGGCAGGGCGCGGTGGTGGCGACGGCGCGGCTGTTCGAGCCGAGCAGCAGGCTGGCGAAGCCGCCGCGCCCGCGGGAGCCCATCACGAGCATCAGGGCCTCCGCGCCGATCACCCGCAGGGCCTCGGGTACGGAGCCCTCCAGGGACTCGTAGCTGACGCCTTCCGGCAGGCCGGGGCCGCCGCCCAGCAGGGCCCGGATCCGGTCGCTGACCGGGTCGGCGAACTCCTCCGGCTGTGCGGCGTCGTGCAGCGCGGCCCGGCGGCCCGCGTACAACTGGGCGTGGTCGGGCAGTACATGGGCGACGAGCAGCCCCGTCCCGTGCCGCAGCGCCGCGGCCCTGGCCCATTCCAGGGCGCCCAGGCTGTGCTCGGATCCGTCGACGGCGGCGATCACCGGTGCGTTGCTCATCAGTCCAGCCTGGTGGGCTCGCGCGCGGGTCGCATCCCCAGACGGACGCGCGGGGGTCCGCTCAGCGCGTAGCCTTTTGGGTGCAGGTCGCGTCTCGCGGCCGTTTTTGCAGGTCGCAGGCCGAGTTTTGGAGGATGTTGTGCGTTTGCAGGTCGTCGATCACCCCTTGGTGGCGCACAAACTCACCACCCTGCGCGACAAGCGCACCGACTCCCCCACCTTCCGCCGGCTCGCCGACGAGCTGGTGACCCTGCTCGCGTACGAGGCCACGCGTGACGTGCGCACCGAGCAGGCCGACATCGAGACCCCGGTCGCCCCGACCACCGGCGTGAAGCTCTCGCACCCGCGCCCGCTGGTCGTGCCGATCCTGCGGGCCGGTCTCGGCATGCTCGACGGCATGGTGCGGCTCCTGCCGACCGCCGAGGTGGGCTTCCTTGGCATGGTCCGCAACGAGGAGACCCTGGAGGCCTCCACGTACGCGACGCGCATGCCCGAGGACCTCTCGGGGCGGCAGGTCTACGTCGTCGACCCGATGCTGGCCACGGGCGGCACGCTCGTCGCGGCGATCCGGGAACTGATCAAGCGCGGCGCCGACGACGTCACGGCCGTGGTGCTGCTGGCCGCGCCCGAGGGCGTCGAGATCATGGAGCGCGAGCTGGCGGGTACGCCGGTGACCGTGGTGACGGCCGCGGTGGACGAGCGGCTCAACGAGCACGGCTACATCGTCCCGGGCCTGGGCGACGCGGGCGACCGCATGTACGGCTCGGCCGAGTAGCAGCCCCGACCGCCGGAGCGCCGACCGCCGGAGCGCCCGGCCGCCGGAGCCCCGGGCCGGGGCTTCGGGCGTCGTCAGGGCGTCAGCACTTCGTGGCGGGCGCGGGCACGGGGTTGGCCAGTACGGCCAGCGCCTTGTCCGCGTCCTCCTTCGTGCTCAGCTCCTTGAAGGCATCGCCCAGGATCAGGTCGATGTCCGCGGTCTCGCGGGTGTCGGTCTGCTGGGTGGTGCCGGCGAGCTGGGTGCCCAGCACGCTGAAGGCGGCCTTGTCGGTGGCGGGGGAGCCCAGCAGTATCCCGGTGCCGGGGACCTTCTTGTCGAAGTCGGCGGGGGCGTTGCCGACGTGGCCGACGTTGAAGCCGCGTTTGCGCAGCTCGTCGCCGACGGCCTTGGCGAGCCCCGCGCGCGGGGTCGCGTTGTAGACGTTGACGGTGATGTCGGAGGGCTTCGGCAGGACGACCGCCGGTTTCTGGGAGGCGGCCGCCGCGGCTTCGGGGCCGCCCTTGGCGGCGTTGTCGGCCGCCTTCGTCGGACAGTCCTTGGCGCCCGCGGCCGTGTTCCGCTTCGGGCTGTCGCCCTGGAACACGTCGATGAGCTGCAAGGCCCCGTAGCCGAGCAGGGCCAGTGCGAGGACCGAGCCGAGGACGGCGAAGATGATCCGACGGGGGCTCCGCTTACGGCTCATGCGGGGGTAAGCGGCTCCCGTGACGCGGTACTTTCCGCCCATGCCGGGGGGAGTGAGCATGCTCATGGGCGCAGCGTAGTGCCGCCCGGTGGCGATGCCTACTAAATGATCTGCTGATAGGTCAATGGTGACCCGAAAGGCGCAATCCACGCGAAGCGCCGGAAATCCGGAGCCGTGTCCGGAGGCGGGCGGGCGGTGGACACGGGCGGGTGCGGACGCGGGCCGGCGGGGGCCTGACGGCCCTTGGCCGCCGGGCCCGCGGGGCAGGCCCGGCCGTCGGCTCAGTCCATCTCGAGGACGCGGGCGTGCAGCACCTGGCGCTGCTGCAGGGCGGCGCGCACGGCGCGGTGCAGCCCGTCCTCCAGGTAGAGGTCGCCCCGCCACTTCACGACGTGCGCGAAGAGGTCGCCGTAGAAGGTCGAGTCCTCGGCGAGCAGCGTTTCGAGGTCGAGCTGCCCCTTGGTCGTCACCAGCTGGTCGAGCCGGACCGGGCGCGGCGCGACATCCGCCCACTGCCGGGTGCTTTCCCGGCCGTGGTCGGGGTACGGCTTTCCGTTACCGATGCGCTTGAAGATCACACGGAAAGCCTACCGGGCCCGGCCCTGCGAGCGCAGCCTCGCCGCGTTGGTGCAAAAGTGGCGAAGAGCGCCAATTCGGGAGTGATGCATGAGCGAGAGCACCGACCCCGCCGCCGTGGCGGACCAGACGGGCCCAGCCGACAAGATCGCTGCCGGATACGCCTTCACCGGACCGGCGCTCGACCTGGGGGCCCTGCTCTGGGACGGCGGCTGCCTGCCGGACCACCAGATCCGCATCCCCCTGCCGATGCTCAACCGGCACGGGCTGGTCGCGGGCGCCACCGGCACCGGCAAGACCAAGACCCTCCAGCTCATCGCCGAGCAGCTGTCGGCCAACGGGGTCCCGGTCTTCCTCGCGGACATCAAGGGCGACGTCTCGGGGATCTCGGCGCCGGGCGCGCCGAACGAGAAGGTCGGGCAACGGGCGAAGGACGTGGCCCAGCAGTGGGAGGCCACCGGGTACCCGAGCGAGTTCTACTCGCTGGGCGGCATCGGCCCCGGGATCCCGGTCCGCTCCACCGTCACCAGCTTCGGCCCGGTCCTGATGTCGAAGGTGCTCCAGCTCAACCAGACGCAGGAGCAGTCCCTCGGCCTGATCTTCCACTACGCCGACGCCAAGGGCCTGGAGCTGATCGACCTCAAGGACCTGCGCGCGGTCGTCGCCTTCCTCGTGTCGGACAAGGGGAAACCGGAGCTCAAGGGCATCGGCGGGCTGTCCACGGTGACGGCCGGGGTGATCCTGCGGGCCCTGACCGCCTTCGAGCAGCAGGGGGCGGCGGAGTTCTTCGGCGAGCCGGAGTTCGACACCAGCGAGTTCCTGCGGACCGCCGCGGACGGCCGCGGCATGGTCTCCGTACTGGAGCTTCCCGCGGTCCAGGACAAGCCGCAGCTCTTCTCCACCTTCCTGATGTGGCTGCTGGCGGACCTCTTCAACGACCTGCCGGAGGTCGGCGACCTGGAGCAGCCCAAGCTCGTCTTCTTCTTCGACGAGGCGCACCTGCTCTTCAACGGCGCCTCGAAGGCCTTCCTCGACTCCATCACCCAGACGGTGCGCCTCATCCGCTCCAAGGGCGTGGGCGTGTTCTTCGTGACCCAGACCCCGAAAGACGTGCCGGGGGACGTGCTCGCGCAGCTCGGCAACCGCGTGCAGCACGCGCTGCGCGCCTTCACCCCCGACGACGCGAAGGCGCTGAAGGCGACGGTGAAGACCTTCCCCAACTCCGACTACGACCTGGAGGAGCTGCTCACGCAGCTGGGGACCGGCGAGGCGGTGATCACCGTGCTCAGCGAGAGCGGCGCCCCGACCCCGGTCGCCGCGACCCGGCTGCGCGCCCCGCAGTCGCTGATGGGGCCGATCGACCCGGCGGCCCTGGACCAGGCGGTGAAGTCCTCGCTGCTCTGGTCGCGCTACGCGGAGCCCGTGGACCGCGAGTCGGCGTACGAGAAGATCAGCGCCGAGCAGGCCGCCGCGGAGGCGCAGGCGGAGGCGGCAGCGGCGGCCGCCGAGGCGGAGAAGCAGGCCAAGGAGGCCGAGAAGGAGGCCGCGCGGGCCGCGCGCAGCGCCCCGAAGCCGGATCCCTCGCTGGCCGAGCAGGTGGTGGGGAGCGGGCTGTTCCGCTCGCTGGCCCGGTCGATCGGGACGCAGCTGGGCCGGGAGATCTCGCGTTCGATCTTCGGCACGGCACGCAGGCGGCGCTGAGCCGAGGTTCCCTGCTCCGCCCAGCCCCCTGCTCCGCCCGGTCCCCTGCTCCGGGCGGAATCAAGCGCACCGGGTGACGGAAACCGGTCGGTCGCTGACAGACTCGTGGCATGCGGACCGAACTGACCGACACCACGTCCAGCAAGATCAACCGGGCCCTGCTCGCAGCCCGCCGGGAGATAGGCAGCCCCACCACGGGGCTGGTGCTCACCCTCGTCGTCGTCACCGACGAGGAGAACGCCTACGACGCGCTGCGCGCCGCCTCCGAGGCCTCGCGCGAGCACCCCTGCCGCGTCATCACGGTGATCAAGCGGACCTCGCGGGGTTCGCACAAGCTCCGCGCGACCCGGCTCGACGCCGAGCTGCGGGTCGGCACGGACGCGGGCACCGGGGAGACCCTGGTGCTGCGCCTGCACGGGGAGCTGACCGGGCAGGCCGGTTCGGTCGTCCTGCCGCTGCTGGTGCCGGACGCGCCGGTCGTGGCGTGGTGGCCGGCCGACGCCCCCGCCGACGTGGCGCGGGACTCCCTGGGCGCGCTCGCGCAGCGCCGGATCACGGACGCGGCCGCGGCCTTCGACCCGGTCGGCGTACTGGACGAGCGGGCCACCGCCTACCAGCCCGGCGACACCGACCTGGCCTGGACCCGGCTGACGCCGTGGCGGGCCCTGCTGGCGGCCGCCCTGGACCAGAAGCCGCTGCCGGTGACCGGCGCGGCGGTGGAGAGCGAGCCCGACAACGCGAGCGCCGAGCTGCTGGCGCGCTGGCTGGAGGACCGGCTGGGCGTGCCCGTGGACCGGGTGGCGAGCGAGGGCCCGGTGATCACCCGGGTCACCCTGCGCACCACGGGCGGCGAGATCCGGGTGGACCGGCCCGCGGGCGCCCTGGCCACGCTGGTCCTGCCGGGGAGCCCCGACCGCAGCGTGGCCCTGAAGATCCGCAGCGGCGCCGAACTGATCGCGGAGGAGCTGCGCCGCCTCGACGCGGACGTGACCTACGGCTCCGCGCTGCGGCGGCGGCCGCTCCAGGCGGCGCTCTCCGCGTAGTGGTTGTCGTACGTGGCGGAGCTGTCCTTGATGTCCTGCACGGTGGCCTCGCCCGCGTTGACCCGGCCGAGGAGGCGGTAGTAGTCGAAGCGGCCCATGCCGGGGGTGAAGCCGACGAACACGCTCGCGGTGTGGCCGGCGGCGGGGGCGAAGGCGTGCTTGACGCCGGGCGGGACGGCGAGGAAGTCGCCGGCGTCGAGGGTGTGGACCTCGTCGCCGACCAGGACGTCGAGCCGGCCGGCGGTGACGTGGAAGAACTCGGTGGCCTTGGTGTGGAAGTGCACCGGGGCCCCGGCCGCGCCCTCGTCGAAGGTGGCCGTGTTGCAGGTGAGTTCGGCGGTGTCCGTGAGCAGCGTGATGAGGCTGCCGGGGGCGTCGTGGATGGCTTCGGCGGTGGCGGCGCGGGTCGCGATCTCTGTCATGTCCATCAATCTACAGTCCGGATAGACCGGCTTCAGGGGTCAATCAAGCCCGGATCCGACCGGTCAATTACGAGCGCCCCGCGGCCTTGCCCCCGCCCGTCAGCCCGAGCTCTTCGCGGCCTTCGCCGCGGCCTTCATCTCCTGCTTGTGCGCCCGCACCTTGGCCAGTGACGCGGGGCCGGTGATGTCGGCCGCCGAGCGGTAGACGTTCGCCGGTCCGTAGCCGCCCGCCGCCTCCCGCCAGCCCTTCGGCCGCACGCCGAGCCGCTTGCCCAGCAGGGCGAGGAAGATCTGGGCCTTCTGTTCGCCGAAGCCGGGCAGCGCCTTGAGCCGCGCCAGCAGTTCCTGCCCCGTCCCGACACCGGCCCAGACGGCCTCGGCGTCCCCGTCGTAGTGCTCCACGAGGTACGCGCACAGCTGCTGGATCCGCTTCGCCATCGACCCGGGGTAGCGGTGCACGGCGGGCTTGTCCGAGAGCAGGGCGGCGAAGGCCTCCGGGTCGTACGCGGCGATGGCGTGCGCGTCCAGGTCGTCGGCGCCGAGCCGCTGGGCGATCGTCCAGGGCCCGGAGAAGGCCCACTCCATCGGCACCTGCTGGTCCAGCAGCATCCCGACGAGTGCGGCGAGCGGACTCCGGGAGAGCAGTGCGTCGGCCTCCGGCTGCTGTGCCAGCCGGATGGTGATGTCCTTGTCCATGGCTCCAGCCTCGCGCGCGGGCGCGCTCCCCGCGCGGTCGGCACACCGCGCGCCTAGCGTGGATACGACGACAGTTACGCGTACGAGTCCGAGTCCGAGGAGTCGATCGATCATGGGTGAGTTCACCGAAGGCGCGCCGTGCTGGGTGGACGCGATGTTCGCCGACGTGGAGGCCGCCAAGACCTTCTACGCCGACGTGCTGGGCTGGACCTTCGGCGAGGCCAGCAGCGAGTACGGCAACTACACGCAGGCCTACTCCGACGGGAAGGCCGTCGCCGCCGTGGTGCCCCCGATGCCCGGGGCGGACGCCCCGTCGCAGTGGTGCCTGTACCTCCACTCGCCGGACGTGGCGGCCACGGCGGAGAAGGTCACCTCGAACGGCGGCGAGGTGCTGATGGGCCCGATGCAGGTGGGCAGCTTCGGCTCGATGCTGATCGCGAAGGAGCCGAGCGGGGCGGTCTTCGGCGTCTGGCAGCCGGGTGACCACAAGGGCTTCGAGAAGATGGGCGAGGCGGGCGCGTACGCCTGGGCGGAGCTCTACACCCGTGAGCCCGACAAGCCGGACGGCTTCCTTCCGGCGGTGTTCCCGTACAGCACCCAGCAGATGGACGCGGGCGACGACCCGGAGGCGGCCGGCATGGACTTCAAGGTCTACAGCGTCGGCGGTCCGGAGAATCCGGTGCTGGGCCGGATGAAGATGGGCGACGAGTTCCCGCCGGAGGTCCCCTCGTACGTCCAGGTGTACTTCGGCGTCCCGAACTGCGACGAGGCGGTCGAGAAGGCGAAGAAGCACGGCGGGCAGCTGGTCTCCGGCCCGATGGACAGCCCGTTCGGCCGTTTCGCGGCGCTGACGGACCAGCAGGGCGCGGCCTTCGCCGTGATCGACATGTCGACGACGGTCGGGGAGATGCCGGACTTCGTCTGAACCACCGCATACCGTCACGTCCGTGCGGCCCGTCCGGCCGCGCGGACGTCACCGTTCCGGGGTCCGGAACGGCTCGCTCAGGACCGCCTGGTCACATCCCGGCCCCCGGCGCCGTGAGCGCGCCGAACCACACGTGGGTGACGGCGCTGACGTAGCGCGCCCCGCACCGGTCCGAGGGCACGACCAGCTGGCTGCCCGCCTCGTCGAGGTCCTCCCCGTCGAGCCGGGTGGCCAGCAGGACGGGGCTGTCGCCGAAGTCGGCGTCGAGCTCGGCCCAGGACAGGACGGAGTGGTGCCCGTCCCCGCCGCTGATCGCGATCAGGAAGCGGCTCCTGTCCTTCCGCCGCCGGGCGTCGAACGCGGGACCCGCGTCCGCGATGACGTCGCGCAGCAACGGGCCCTCGAACACGTGGTGCTGCGGACCGTTCGTCGCGCAGTCGAAGGTGACCGCGGCCCGGTGCTGTGCCCATTCCCGCAGGTCCGCGACGCTCAGGGTCGCCGGGTGGTCCAGGTCTCCGTGCAGCATCAGTTTGGCCATGTGTACGTCATGCCCGGGGCTCGGCCGTCCGGAACCTCATCTGCGATGTTAAGAGCATGGTATGAGCCGCAGGTGCGTGGGTTTTGGTCATTTCCACCTGGCACCCAAGGGGGGCCGGGGAGGGGGCTGGTCTCGGACGCGGAAGGGCATGGGCCCGGGGTGGTCCGCACTGGAGGATCAACCAGGAGGCAAGGGACCAGTCTGACCTTGCATTTACGATGGCCATCGCCCGATCAACCTCGCGAATGCGGGCTGCCACCCATCGCAAGGAGACCCTGCCGTGCACGTCCTCGACCTGCTCCAGTCCGACAGCCTCGGCCTCACCCTGCTCTGGGGCGAGGACACCCTTCTCGGCCAGGACATCAGCGGGGTCACCGCCACCGACCTGGAGGACCCGGGCCGCTTCCTGGGCCCCGGCGAGCTGGTCCTGAGCGGGCTGGTGTGGTGGTCGGAGGGCGACCTGGCCAAGGCGGACCGGTTCGTCGCCGCGCTCGCCGGGGCCGGGGCCACCGCGCTGCTGGCCGGCGAGGAGACCCACGGCCGGGTGCCCGACGCTCTCGTCGCCGCCTGCCGGGCCCACCGGGTCCCGATCGTGGCCGTCCCCGCGCGCACCAGCTTCCGCGCCGTGACCGAGGCGGTGTACCTGCGGCACTGGGGCGACCTCAGCCGGCGTCCGACCCGCACCTTCGCCCTCCCCGAGAACGTGCGCGGCGAGCTCAGCCGGCTGCTCGAGGGCGGGGCCGGGGCCGCCGAACTGCTCGACCGGTCCTGCGCGCACCTGGGCCGGGTCAGCGGCTACCTGCTCACCGCGAGCGGCCGCACGGTGGCCCGTACCCCGTCCGCACCCGTGCTCCCCGCCGAGCGGGCCGTGGCCGTGTCCGGGCGCGAGGGGATAGCGCTGGGCATCGAGGCCGAGAGCTCCCCGTACGACGCCTGGCGGCTGTTCCTGCCCGACCCGGACGCCGCGCCGCCGCGCGTGCTCCACGAGATCGCCGAGGTCTTCGCGCGCTACCGCGACGGGCAGAACCGGCGGGCCGCCCAGGCGCGGGCGGCGGGCCAGGAGCTGATCGCCCTGCTGGAGGAGCCCGGACCGGCCGACCCGGGGGCCCTGGAGGAGGCGCTGGCCGCCGCGGGCCTCCCGGCCGGCGGCGGGTACCGCGCGCTGGCGGCCACCTCGGGCGAGGCCCTGGCCGAAGCGCTGGAGCACCTGGACGGGGTCCCGTACGCGGCGGGCCGTACGGCGGCGGTGCTGTACGAGGACCCGGACGCGGGAACCGGACCCGCGGACCGGCTCCGCTCCCTGTGGCCGCTGCTGCGGGCCTGCGGGGGCCCGGAGGCGGACCTGCGGCTGGGCGCGGGAGCGCGGACCGGGCGGGCGGACGGGGCGGAGGGGCTGCGGGCCTCGCTGAGCCAGGCCCGGTTCGCCCTGACGGCGACGGACCAGGAGGTGCCGGTGCGCGCGGTCGAGCAGCTGGGCACCCTCGCGGAACTCCTCGCCGGGGTGCCGCCCGAGGTGCGCCAGGTGTTCGGGGCGCGGACGCTGGGGGCGCTCGGGGACGGGATGCTGCGCGAGACCCTTGAGGTCTTCCTGGCCAACAACTGCTCCTGGGCGCGCACGGCGGAGGCCCTCCACCTGCACGTGAACACCGTGCACTACCGGATCGAACGGGTGCAGGTCCTGACGGGCCGCGACCTGTCCCGCCTGGACCACAAGCTCGACCTCTACGCGGCGCTGCGCTGCCTCTAGCCGCGCTGCCTGTAGCGGGCTCCGGGAAGTTTTTCCGGCGGGCCGTCACATCCGCGCGGCGGGGCGGGTCAGTGGAGTGAAGGCCGGGCAGCAGCGCACCACACCGAATCACCGCACTGCGCGCCCGGCACCCGTCAGGACCTGCCAAGGGAGCGAACCCCATGTCCACCACCGCCGTAGTCCTCACCCTCGTCGGCGCCTTCATGGCCGGCTTCTCGGCCGTCTCGGTCTTCCTCCGCGCCAAGTGGGTCGTCGAGCCCCTCGCCGCGTACGGGGTCCCGGCCTCGTGGTGGACCTGGCTCGGCGTCGCCAAGGCGGCGGGCGCGGCCGGTCTCGTCGTCGGCCTGTTCGTCCCCGCGATAGGAATCGCCGCCGCTGTCGGCATCACCCTCTACTTCACCGGAGCCGCCCTCACGGTCCTGCGCGCCCGCTCCTACGGGCACCTCCCCTTCCCGCTCCTGTACGCCGCCCCGGCCGTGGCCGCCCTCGCCCTCGGCTTCTGACGGCCCCGGGGACGGCGGGTCACCGCCGGAGCAGGACGATCACCGAGCCCCACATCGTCAGCAGCACGTTGCCGAGGGCGTACGGGACCGTGGTGCCGAGGGCCGGGATCTGGCTGCGGGCCCGCTCGGCGAGGGCGCCGAGCGCGGCCGTGGTGGTCTGCGCCCCGGCCAGGGCGCCGAGCAGGATCGGCAGCGGCAGCCGCTGCACGAAGTGCCCGTAGAGGAAGCCGGCCAGCAGCGGCAGCGTGGTGACGACCGCGCCCCACAGCAGCAGCGGCCACCCGGCCTGGCGCAGGCCGGGGACGAAGCTGGGGCCCGCGTTGAGGCCGACGATGGTGACGAACACGCAGAGGCCGAGCGTGCCCATGAGCCACTGCGCGGCGGAGGGCAGGTTCCCGTACGTCGGGTACTTGCTGCGCACCCAGCCGAAGACCAGGCCCATCAGCAGGGCTCCGGTCGAGGTCGACAGCGACAGCGGGGCGCCCGCCGCGCGCAGGGCGGGGATGCCCAGGCAGCCGCCGAGGAAGAGCCCGAGGGCGATCCACACCATGTCGGTGGCGAAGCTGGTCGGCACCGGCGTGCCGAGCTCCGCGGCGGCCGCGTCGACCCGCTCCCGGGGCCCGGTCAGGACCAGGGTGTCGCCGCGCTCGACGGTGTTGTCCAGGCGCACCCGCAGGTCGACGCCGGCCCGCCAGTGGCCCTCGATGAACACGCCCGGCATGAACTCCTCGTGCCGCAGGGTGCGGATGGTGCGGGCGCCGCCCGCACCGCGCCGGCCCGTCACGACCACGTGCAGCGACTCGGTGCGGTAGCCGAGCAGTTCGCTGTCGTCGGTCTCCATCCCGATGTGGCTGCGGGCGTCGTACGCGACGAGGTCCCCGCGGACCGCGCTGATCGCCAGGGTGTCGCCGAGCTCGATCCGGGTGTCCGGATCGTGTTCGAGGATCCGGCCCGCGCGGCGCAGCCGGGTGATGTACAGGCGCCGCCCGGCGGCCTTCTGGTCGGCCTCGAACTCCCCGATCGTGCGGCCCGCGAAGCGCGGGACGTCCACGTCGTAGGCGCGCAGCACGTGCTTGTAGTAGCCCTCCCCGGCATCGGGATCCTCCTCCGCCGCCTCCAGGTCGGCGGCCAGTACGGCGCTCTCGGCCGCGAGGTCCTTGCGGACGAGGCGCGGCAGCACCCCCGCGAGCAGCAGGGCGGGCAGGACCGTACCGAGGGGGTAGGTGACCGCGTAGGCGACGGCGACCAGATGGGATTCGTCGCGGGCCTGGGCGGGGCCGAGGCCGGGGAGGCGGGAGATCGCGTCCGAGGCGACGCCGATCACCGCCGACTGGGTGAGCCCGCCGCCGAGCAGCCCGGCGGAGAGCCCGGGCCCGTAGCCGGCCAGGGTGGCGAAGGCCCAGGCCACGGCGAGCCCGCTGATGCAGACGATCGCGGCGAGGACGACCTGGGGGAGGCCGTCCTTGCGCAGGGCGCGGAAGAACTGCGGGCCCACGTCGTAGCCCAGGGCGAAGAGGAACATCAGGAAGAAGACCGACTTGATCGGCCCGTCGATCTCCACCTTGGCCTGGGAGCCGATGACCAGCCCGGCGATGAGGCATCCGGTGACCGCGCCGAGGGCGACGGAGCGGTAGCGCAGCCGCCCGAGCAGGAAGCCGGCGGCGATGGTCAGGAAGATCAGCAGTTCCGGATAGGGCAGGAAGACGTTCGCCCTGAACCACTCCATCCGCTCTCCTGCCTCAGACCGCGGCCGCCTGCGAAAACGCTAGGCGAGGTGCCGGGGTCCCGCATTGCGGGCGCGGGCGCGGCCGGCCGGTTCAGGCGTCCAGGACGAGGTCGGACGCCGGGACGGACTGGCAGGTCAGGACCTCGCTGTCGGGGAGGTCCTCGGACGGCGCGACCAGATGGGCGGCCTCGCCCGCGAGGACGGCGCAGGCACAGCTCTCGCACTGCCCGACGCGGCAGCCGCTGGGCAGCGCGAGGCCAGCCCGCTCGGCGAGGGAGAGGAGGGTGCCGTCCGTCTTGCGCCAGGTGAGCTCGCGGCCGGAGCGGGCGAAGCGCACGGTGAAGGCCGCGTCGTCCGGGACGGCGACCTCCCGCCGCTCGGCCCGGAACCGCTCGCTGAAGATCTCGAAGCCGGGCACGCCCCGCGCCTTCAGCCCCGCGGTCAGCGAGTCGATCATCGGCCCGGGGCCGCAGAGGTAGAAGCGGGCACGGCGGGCGATCAGTTCGGGGGCGATGTCTTCGGCCGTCACGAAGCCGCGGCGGTCGTGGTCCCGGCCGGGTACGTCGCCCTCGGCCGGGTTCGCGTAGTGGTCGATGATCCGCAACGCCCCGACGCGTTCTTCGAGTGCGCGCAGCCGGTCCCGGAAGGGGTGGTCGGCCGAGCTGTCGTTGCCGTGGTGCAGGACGACCTCGGGGACGGTGCCGCCGGTCCGCTCGAGCGTCTCCAGGTAGCCGAGGAACGGGGTGATCCCGATGCCGCCCGCGAGCAGCACGACGGGGGTGTCGGTGTGCGTGGGGATGCGGAAGACACCGCGGGGGGCGGTGAGGTGCAGCCGGTCGCCGACCCCGAGCCGCTCGTGCACGTACGTGGAGAAGGCGCCGTCGGGGACGCGGCGTACGGCGAGGTGGTAGGCGCAGCGGCCGGCCTCGGTGGCGGGGCCGGTGAGCGAGTAGCTGCGCCCGTCCGCCGGATCCCCCGCCGGGCCGGAGGGGTCCTGGGCGTGCACGGTCAGGTGCTGGCCGGGACGGTAGTCGGGCAGGGGGCCGCCGTCGGCGGGCTCCAGGCGCAGCGTGCGGATGCCGGGGCCCTCGGCGGCCACGGCGGTGACGGTGAACGGGCGGGTGCCGGTCCAGGTGCCGTCGCCGGGCGCCGGGCGGATCTCGCACACCGCGGAGCGCAGCGGCACGGACCCGCTCAGCGGGTCGGCGCCGTCGTGGCCGACGAGCCGGTTGAGGTTGCTGCCGGTGGCGGCGAGCGGGTCGGCGCCGGGCAGCGCCAGGTCGGCGGCCTCCTGCCACCAGCCGTACTCGCCGACCACCACCGACGGGTGCAGCGACTCGTCGAAGCGGGCCCGCAGGCGGATGCTGCCCAGCCGGGTGGACAGCTCCACCCACTGGCCCTCGGCGATGCCCCGTACGGCGGCCGCCCGCGGGCTCATGTCCACGCACGGGTCGGTGGCGCGGCGGCGCAGCGAGGTCAGCCCGCGGTGCTGGCTGTGGACGAAGGAGCCGTGCTTGGCGCAGGTCAGCACGAGCGGGAAGGCGGGGTCGGTGGGGGCGGGGTCGCGGTGTTCGGGAACGGCCGGGTAGCCGTGCTCCAGCAGCCGCTCCGAGTACAGCTCGACGCGGCGGGTCGGCGTGCCGAACCCGGCCACCGTGCCGTGGCCGTCGGTCTGCGCGGCGTACTTGCGGTAGGCGGGCGGCCGGGGCACCCGCACCCCGCCGGGACGCTCGCGCAGCTCCCCGACGGTCAGGCCGAGCGGCTCCAGCTGCCAGTTCCAGGCCGCCTCGACGTCCCCGTCGAAGAACAGCCCGCCCATGCCGAGGCGGCGGGCGAGGTCGAAGACGACCTCGGTGTCGGACCGCGCCGCGCCCACCGGCTCGACCAGGCGCGGCCGCAGCTGCACCTGCTCCTGGGCGCGGTGCCCGATCTCGAAGCCGAAGCGCAGGGCCTCGTGCTCGTAGGCGCTGCTGACCGGCAGCACGATGTCGGCGCTGGCGCTGGTCGGGTTGGCGAACAGGTCGAGGTGGACCTGGAACTCCAGCTGCCGCAGCGCCCGCGCCACCCGGTCCGAATCGGGCTGGGCCACCACCAGGTTCGACCCGAAGCCGATCAACGCCCGCACCGGGTAGGGCTCGTGCTCCTCGATGGCGCGGCACAGGTCGCCGGCGTTGACGTAGCCGAGGGCGGGCGGTCCCAGCGGGTGCTTGTCCAGGCCGAGCGCCTTGGCCCGCTGGCCGGGCGGGAACTGGTCGGGGGAGGCCGCCGCGTTGTACGGGGGCGGGGGCACGACGTGGTTGCCGCCCCGGGTGTCGTAGGACCCGGTCAGCGCGTACAGCGTGGCCAGCGCGCGCTCGGTCTGGGCCGCGTTCCCGCTCTGGCCGACCCCGGTCCACCCGTAGTACGTCACCGAGCCCGCCGCGCCGATCTCCGCCGCCAGTGCCCGGATCTCCCGCTCGGGAATCCACGTCGTACGCGCCACCCGGTCGGCGGGCCACCGAGCGCAGGCGTCCGCGTACCGCTGGAAGGCCGGGACGCAGTCGACGGCCCCGCCCGTACGCGTCACCACCCGGCGCACCCCGGTCAGCGCGAACCGCCCGGGCCGCCGGGCGGCCCGCCCGGTGTCGTACGCCTCGGGCACCCCGCCCTCCTCGTCCCAGACGACGAACCCCTCCGGGCCCGCGCCCCCTTCCCCGGGGAGCTCCCCGGCCCGCAGGAACCGCCCGGTGTCGGCGCGCACGAGCAGCGGGGCATTGGTCCAGGCCCGTACGAACTCCTCGTCGTAGGTGCCGTTCTCGATCAGCAGGTTCGCCAGGCCCAGCGCGAGCGCCGCGTCCGTGCCCGGCCGCACCCGCAGCCAGTGGTCGGCGCGCAGCGCGCTGGTGGACCGCCGCGGGTCCACCACCGCCAGCTTCATGCCGGCCGCCTGCGCGGCGGACACGGCGGCCGACTGCGACAGCCAGGTCTTGGCCGGGTTGAAGCCCCACAGCAGGGCGAGGCCGGCGTGCGCGTAGTCGGGCGGCGGGAGGGGCGAGCCGAAGGTGAAGGCGTGCGCGAAGTCCTTGTGCCAGTTGCAGATCTCCGCGCTGTACACGGTGTTCGGGCTGCCGAAGTGGCGCACGAAGCGCTCGATCCACTCGGTCGCGTCCGACACCATCGTCCCCGAGGGCGTGGCCACCGCGAAGGCCACCGCCTCGGGCCCGCTCTCCTCGGCGATCCGCCCGATCCGCCCGGCGATCTCCCCCATCGCCTCGTCCCAGGAGATCGGCTCCCAGCCCGGGTCGGGGTCCGACTTGGGGCGCGTACGGCGCAGGGGCGTGGTCAGCCGGCGGGTGCTGTGCGCGATCTCGGGTGCGGAGCGCCCCTTCGGGCACATGGCGGCCCCGGTGGGATGCTCCGGATCGGGCCGCACGCCGGTGAGCCGGCCGTCCTCGACGGTGTAGACCGCTCCGCACCGCGACTTGCACAGGGTGCAGAACCCGCGCTTCTCCTCGACCGCCACTGGGACCTCCCGACGCCGGCGGCCTCGTCGCCGCACCCTCCATTGGACGCCGTTCGATCGATCATTTCCCCGGCCACTCGTCCCGCATCCCGAGGCCCGAAGACCCCCGCGCCGACCCGGCCGGTCGGCGGCGCCGCAGTCACCGCAGGCCGACGCGCCGGGCGGAGAGGGAGTTGATCAGTGCGGCGCCGCGCTCGGCGTCGTCGACGCTGACGGCGAACTCCGAACCTGTGCGGGGGCGGATGACCAGGCATTCGCCGGTCCGGAGCATCACCGCCGTTCCCAGGCCGCTGAGCCGGTAGCCCCAACCGCCGACCTGCGCAGGTGTCCGTGACTCCGCCCGCGCCGATTCGATGTCCTGGGCGGCCCAGTGGCGTACGGGCCGGCCGAGCGGTCCGAAGGCCACGTCCAGCCCCTTCTCCGTCACCCGGGCCTGCACGGAAGAGCAGAAGAGCACGAGGATCGAGGCGATCGCGAACGGTGCGATCAGCGCCCACCGCAGGTCGATCAGCCCGGCTGCGGCCACGAGGCCGGTGAGGGCGGCGGTCAGCTGGAGCCACGGGTTCGTCGCACGGGAAAGCCAGACGAACCGTTCCCCCTCGGGGATCTCCATCCGCGGCGCGCCGCCGGTCTCCTCGCCGGAGGCCGGGGTGGCCCCACGACGCCCCGCCAGCCACCTGAGCACGCCGGCTGCCGTCGCGGCCGCCGCCGTGGCCGCGATTGCGCTACCCACGGAGCCGGCGTCGCGCCATTCGGCCCGGTCCAGGTTGGCGCGCACGATGGATGCCTGGACGCCCGCCAGGAACACGCCGCCCGACAGCAGCGCCGCGCCCGCCCACGGCCCGGCGCCCACACCACCGCGCCGCACCGAGAAGCCGACGGACAGCGCCAGGACCGCCCAGATCAGTGCCGGGAACAACGACGCCGCCCATCAGGGCATCGCGCCGTCGGCCGACCCTCCACCCCAGTGCGTGGCAAGCCCAGCGGACTGGCGGACGGACAGCGAGGACGGGACCCGAGCCGGTGAACTGAGAACGCGTAACGCGAAGAGCCCCGCAAGCAGCGGGGCTCTTCGACATCGCGCCCGGTGAGGTGCCGGCGGACCTACTTGCCGTGTTCTGGGCCGTACCACTGAAGGGCTTGCCCGGTCACCGCGGCGATGCACTCGAAGTCGTGATCGCGATGGAGCAGGGTGAGCCCCTGCAGCTCAGCTGTCGCGGCGACGACCAGGTCGACAGCTCCGGCACTTCGGTGCTTTCCCTGCTTGGTGAGGGCTTCCTGGACCTGCCAGGCTCGGTCGTAGGCGCGGTCGTCGACGGAAACCCAGCCGAAGATCAGCCGCATGTCCTCGATGCCTCGTGCCCGGTCGGCAGCTGACCTGGCGCTGTAGAAGAACTCGAGCTCGGTGATCGGACAGGTCGCGATGAGTCCAGCTGCGGCGGCCTGGTCCCAGCCGTACTGCTCTGCTTCGCTGCGCATGAAGCGCGCGAGCGCGCTGGTGTCGATCAGAAACTGGGCCGAGTTCACCGGCGGTAGTTCTCCTTGTTCTCGAACAGTTCCAGATCGAATGCGCCGTCGCCCGCCGCGGCCCGCAGCCGCGCGAGAGCCAGGGCACGACGCCGACTCTCCAGCACCTCGCGAAGGGCGGTGTTGACGGTCTCCTTCTTGGTGCTCGTCCCAAGGGCCTTCGCCACATCGGCGACCAGGTCGTCGTCCAGGTCGATGACCGTCCGACTCATGTGTGCCTCCTGATATCAGATGTGGGGCCAAGTATATCTCGCGAGGCACCTTGCGTGGGTGTCGTCGGGCGCCTCGGGCGATGTACCCGACCGTGACGGCGGCGCAGGCGCTGCTGGATGGCGTGAGCGGTCGGTTGGCCGGCACGTCGAGGCCTGGGCGTGCGGTCGTCCAGAGCCCCGGGTGCCCTAGCACCTCAGCAGGGCAGACGGAATGGTGGGCAACAAGCGTGCCACGCACCCCGCGTGTGGGGACACCTTGGCAGCGAAAGCATCGACTCTCTATTCGCCGCCGACATGAGAGGCGCCATTCTCCACATCGTCGGGATGTACGATGGAATCCTGGATTCCCGAGATGTGCATAAGCGACTTGACCAACACGACTCGGCTATTGCCAATCCAGAGTACCCTAAAGGGGAGGGAGCCTTTCCTGGCCATCCTCGATGCTTGTGATTCTGAAAGGCCGATAGCGTTGGCGGCCTCACTGAAGCCGATATGTTTCGGCAGGAGATCGGAAATTCGATAGTAGAGGTTCTTCCCGTCCACCCAGGATCGCCCAACCTGTGCGGGAGTAATGCACGGGGCATCTGACTCATCGCGAAAGCCGCTGCGAAGTTTGCGGTGAAGGGCCTTGGCGTGGTCCATGGCCCCCATTCGCTGCAGCAAGGCTCCTGTCCGCTCACCGCGAATTCTCTCATCGGCATCCGGATCCCGCACCGTGCCTACGTCAATAATCGATGATGAGGGCAGCGTGGAATCTTGCTCATGTGTGGAATCGGCAATCAAAAACTCCGCGGTTGGCGCACACGTTTCCGAGCTTCCGGCTTCCACCAGGCCGCGAGCGCTGGTGAACGCGCGAACCATCATGGTGTCCAGGAGCTTCTTGGGAGGCGTACTGCCGGCCATGGAAAACCATGCTTCCAAGGCGCCCTCTACCATCGCAGACCTGATGTCAGAGACCTCGTAACGCCATTTTTGCGCCAACTCTTTCGACCATCCCTTAAAGTAGGGAGTCAGGAGGTCCAATAGGATCATCAGCCATTTCTCCCGATCCCGGCGAGTGCTCTCTTTCGCCAAAGTGCACACCGACTCCCAGAGGCGCAAACTGGCTACGGATTTCGATCGACCAAGTTGAACTTTCCCGCGCAGTACTTGATATGTGGGATGGATCTTGATGGCGCACGCTTGAACATCGCCGACATGTGCGCAGATGGGATCCCCGCCGATCTCGCGCAGAACTCGCTCCGTGATGAGAGTGAAGACATCGCGCATGGTTTTCCTCTCGTGCCGCCAAGTCGGGCCTACGGAAAATCATGAGGCGTGGCGGCTGCACTTCGGAGATTTTTACTGAGATCCAGCCCCATTGAGTGAACTAGGTTTGACGGCGCCAAAATATTCGGCACATGACTATCTGCAGTCGACAGATTTCGCCCGGCCTGCGGCGCAGAGCGACTGCGGCCCCCCGGAACCCGCTGCGGCCTGGTACGCCAGCCGCTACGGGCGCACGTCTGGTTACTGCCCGCGCTGCGGTGAACACAGTGATCGCCGGGATGCGCCGTCAGCAGCACCTCACCAGCCGTATCCATAGGGACACCGTCGACAAGGCCGGCGGCCTCCTCTGGGGAATGGCCTTGAGACAGCCTGCGGGTGCCAACGTGCCTCGCGTGAGCCAACAGCCCGGTCCCGGCCGACCTGATGCTTCACGTCGCTCACCTCGGCGAGCGATGAGGGCCCGTCCCCTATCGCGAGCGCGCCGACGAAGTCGTCGGTGGTGGGGCGAAGCCGGCGCGATGGGGGACAGCATGCCGGTCTTCGTCCGAGCCGAGGTGGCGGCCGGGTCGGCCGCACATGTGCGTGCCTCGCACCGACTGCGGGGCGTGGAGTGCTGACCGGTCGGTGGGAGTCCCTGCCCACAACGCCGGAGCCGGAGGCCGACGACGAGACCACCTTCTTCGGCAGGGGGAGACCTGACGCGCAGGAGGAGAAGGCTGTTCACGAGCGATGCCCGCCCCGCCAGGGGCCTCGGTCAGCCCACAGGAGGTTCATGCTTGCCCTCATGTCCGCCCAGCGCCGGCGCGGCGGCAGCGGCGGCCCTGGGCTGCCTGCCCCGGGAGATCGGCCCATGCCTGGTGTTCTCGGCTGACGTGCTGCCACGGCCACATCGCGGCGATGGCCTGTGACGCCTGACGGACCTCCGCCAGGCTCAGGTCGGTGGGTTCGTAGGGTGGAACTGCTACCGCGGAACGCAGAAGGCCCCGGCCGGTTTCCCGGTCGGGGCCTTCAAGTGCCCGGTGAGGCACTGGCGGAGGATACGAGATTCGAACTCGTGAGGGGTTGCCCCCAACACGCTTTGTTCGACGCCTGAGGCTTCCCAGAATCACGGAGAGCTTCAGCGCTCGCCCGAGAGCGCGGCGGTCAGTCCGTGGGCACCGGTGCTATAGAGGACGTCGATGATGTCGAGGCACTGCGCGCGGACCTCCGCATCCCCCTGCCGGTACAGGCGGAGCACCGCCTCGATCAGATACCGTTGGATCAGCGCGTATCCGCGTCGACCCTCTCTGCTGTTGCGCTCGGATACCGCTGCCAACGCCTGGCATGCCTCGATCGCTCGGGAAGGCAGCCGCGCGGCCGATTTGGCGAGGGCACGGGCCAGCGTGTCGGGGTGCTCCATAAGGGCGGGGCTGCCGAGGAAGGCGCCGATGAGACCGTCCGCGGCAGCGGGCGACAGCGACATCACGTCGGTCATCGCGCGTGCTGCCGCTGAGCGTACCGCCGCATCGCTGTCATGGAACATCCTTTGGAGCAGCGATGCGCCATATGCGGGGTCCCCGGCGGCCATCTCGGCGGCGCCCTCGCGTGCCGCCGTCGCGAGCCCGGCCGGGTCGGTGGGCAGGCCGGGGATCAACCGCCCCTGCATGCTCAGGACCGCCCAAGTCGCTCCGGCGTACCGGGCAGCTTCCTCCGGGCCGCAGAGGGCCCGGAGGAGTTCCGGTGCGAAGCGCCGGGTGTCGCGGATCAGGCTCCAGGTGAGCAGCCAGTGGGTGGTCCGGGCCTCGTGAACCTCGACGCGTGTGTCGGTGAAGAGGCTTTCCGCCAGGTCTAGGGCGGTCTCCGGGGCGTAGCGCAGCAGAGCGGCCACCGCCTCCGCCGCGCAGACGCGGACCGCCATGATCGGGTCCACCGCGAGTCTTCCGAGTAGGGGGATGAGTTCCTGGGCAACCGTGTCCGACGCCCTGAGCAGAGCGCCGATGGCGAGCGCGGCCTGCCCTCGTACGGAGTTCAACCCTGCGGTCAGGAGGTCCCCGCCGTAGGGGTCCAGCCCTGGGTCGGCACCGGATCGCGCCGCCTCGCCGGCGGGATCCGGGTCCGCGACACAGTCGGTCAACAGGTCGACGAGGGCGGCGTGCCCTACGACATCCGAGGCAGCGGTTTCTATGGCCCCGCAGATGGTTCTGGCGAAACTCTTCCCCATGAGACGACGAGCATGGGAACAGAGCCGGAGCAGGGCATCGGCGTCGGTCTTCCCCGCAACCCCGTCGATCACGGCTGCGAAGGCAGGAGCCGGAACGGTCTCGTCGAAGGTGAGCGCCAGCCGAACGAACCGTTGTGGCTCCTGCCCGGCTACGGCACGCAGCATGGAAGCCAGCTCGGTCGCTCCGCCTGTCGGGATGTCGCCTTCCCAGTTGGTCTGTTCCGTGTCGTACTTCCTCAGCGCACGCAGCCACTGGTCATCTGTCATGTGCTCACCTGCGGAGCCGGGCACCGGAGAACCCACCCAATGGGCCTCTTGTCTCCGAGGCCCGATGGGAGGATGCTGCCCGAACTTTCGTTCCAACTCGCCGAGGCGCCTCTCCACAGCAGCGCTGCGGCGCTTCTCGTCGACCGCGCCAAGGAGCACGTACTGCGCTCGCCCGAAAAGGCGACGGCCCTCGGGGAGCCGCTCCCAGCGGGGAAAGTGGTCGAGTAGAAGCTGGACGAGCCGCTCCAGAGTGGTGTCCTCGCACCGCTGCGTCGTCGCGACGATGAGTTCACGTGAAGCCCAGTACGCACTGTCCGCCCAGCCGATACGCAAGTGCTCGGGGTCGCTCATCAGCCAGGCGAGCGCTTCGTCCGGGCGGTTCCAGACTGTGTAGGTCCGGCAGGCAAGGAAGCGCAGGGCCCGACCACCGTCCACCGCCGTCAGGGCCTCTACGGCCTCGGTGACGGAGGAGGGGTCCTGCTGGGCCAGGGTCCGCAGGGCCTCGTGAGCCGTCCAGTACAGGGCTTCGTCAAGGTCGGGTTGGAGCTCAGAAGGGGGAAGCGCCCACCGGGGGCGTAGAAGGGAGACGTCGGAGAGGGCCGCGTGGCTGGACTTCGCGACCGCGATGACGAACGGCAGGACGTGTTCGAGCGCTGCCGCGGGGGCCGCCTCGGCCGCCTCGGTGACGAGCGTGCCCGCTCTGGAGCCTGTGTGAATGGGCAGATGGCCGGAGGCGAAGGGGTCGCCGTGACCCGCTGCGGCGGCTTGCTGTAACCCGCGGGTGAGAAAGGTTCCCAGCACCTGGAGTGCGACACCTACGTCCTCCTGGGCGAGCTGTTCGAACAGGGACCAGAAGTCCGCCTTGGTGTCGGAGGGCTCGTCGGGCCCGACATCGAAGTCACCACGGTCGATGAGAGCGAGGATCAGCCCGAGGGTGTGCACCGAGGGCCGTGACTGGACCCAGGAGAGGAGGCGCTGCCGCCACGGACGCCCGGCATCCAGATACGGCTCGAGGAGTTCCGTTATGCGCGCCGAATGGTGTGGGGTGCCCCACTCCAGTTGAGGGAGGACCAGCGGTACCGCTTCGGGTGTGGCGAGCCACCTTTCCCACCTTCCGGTGTCGGCCGCCTCGAACCAGGAGGGCAGGGCCAGCAGGCGGCGCAGGTTGCCCGAGGTCACATCCTCTCCCCAGGCAAGGGGTTCCAGCGCGGCCCAGTCCTCGCTGGTGGCGTCGAGCTGTTCGAGTACGGCCACGACCACGAACCGCAGATGCGGCCGGACAAGGTCCGAGGTGAGCAGGCGAACCGCAGTTTGCCGGAAGGCCGTGCGGTCAGTGTCCCGCAGATGTTCCAGGATTTGACGGGTCTGGGCCCGGCGGAACAGGGCCTGTCCGCTTGTCGCGAGGAAGTCATGGAGGTCGTGGCCCGCCAGGACGAAGGAGCGGGCGAAGAGATAGTCGAAGTACGTCTCGTGGAAGAACCCGATACGGCCGTTCTCCGCGTGGAGAAGGATTCCGGCCGAGGAGAGCACCGCCAGGTCGGTTCTGGCGAATTGGTCCAGGAGCGCGTAAGGAACGGTGACGGTCTCGCGTCGGCTCATCTCCTCGACCAGATGCTGGGTGATGGCCGGCCAGACCGCCCGGGGGAGCAACCGCTCCACCTCACGCCGCTTGTCGTCTGTGTACTGATCGTAGAGATCTTGCAGGCTCCGATAGGCCGTTGCCCGCGCCCCCTTCGTCAATCTGCTGAAGACGGCGAGGTGCAGGGGTGTCCGCAACAGGGCCAGGGTCTCCGTGTCGAGTTCCTCCGGAGGTGTGCCGCTCTGCTCGAGTACTGCGCGAACGGCCTGGTCGTCCAGCAGCCCCAGCACGAACCGCTCGACCATGTCTTTCTGGTCGACCAGGCTTGTGAGCCTTGGGTCTTTCTCGACATCGACCGTCCGCGCCACCAGCACGACCTTGACGTTCGGTGAGTTGGCCAACGCCTCCAGCATCTCGTCGACGGCTTCGAAGACCTCCGGGATGCGCCCGCTGTAGCTGCTCACCGCATCGAGCTGGTCCACGACCAGCAGAGCGGGACCGCCCTGCGCCACCTGGGCGATCAGCGCGGCGGGGGAGTCGGGGAGCCTCAGTCGTGAGCCCACTGCCTGTGCGGTCCGGTCGTCTGCCTCCACCTCGTCCATCCGGAAGGGCAGGACCGGCCATCCCCGGTTGGCCACCAGGCCGATGACCTCCTCGACGACGGCGGACTTCCCCATTCCCGCGGGGCCTTCACAGACGACGGTGGCCGGCCCGTCCTCCGCGACCAGACGGTCCAGCAGTTCCTGTGCGTGGGGCCGTGCGGCCAGTCCGAACGGAGGGCGGATGCTTCTGCCGCGCCGCAGGAAGCGCTGCCGGGCGGCATGGACGGCCTCTCGGGTGGCGTCAGCTGCGTGGGGGCCGTGCGGCGCGCTGCCTGTTGTCTGCGGTGCTTCGAGGAACACGTACTGGTTCCAGCAGCCGACGGCGAAGCCGTGGTCGGATGCCTGTACGAGGTCCGCTCGGGCGCATGGTGCGGTCCCGTCTCCGGCGGGGAGCGGCGCCGCCCGCGTGATCCGTTCGGAGGAGGGTGGGCCTGAGTCACCCGGTCCGTTCAGCCCAGTGCCGGACCCGGGCGGAAAGGGGAAGTGAAGTGCACGTCCCCGTTCGCCACGCCCACCACGAGCGACCCGCGGTCGGCCTGGAGCCGCACGTTCTCCCCGGCGATGACGCCGGGGGCAGCGGCCGCCGGGGCGGCGACGGCGACGTGGTCGCGCACGAGACGCTGGAGGTGTGCTGCCGCAGCGTGGCGTTCATCGGCGCTCAGTTGCTCCAGCACGTCGGTGAAGCGGCCTTGCCAGACCATCGCGTGGCGGGCGGCGACAGCCCGGGACGAGGAGTCGACGGCCGAGCGCAGAGCCTCCTCGGTCTCGGCCAGGCGGGCGAGGTCGGCCCGCTCGGCCTGCCCGCCCCGGGCGAGCCAGCAGGCCACCTGTTCCCCGAAGAGCGTCCAGTGACCGGTCCCGGCCGTCTCCACCACGGCCACCCCGGCCTCTGCCGCGATGCTGCTCAGTGCTTCCGGTAACACCTGGCCCCTCCCGCTCGGTCTTCGGCTCGTCGACACGATAGTCATCCGATGCGGTCGGCAGGGGTGATCGCGGAAACCATGCGATCTGGAACCCGATATGTCGCATCTCCTGAGGGCCGGGGTGCGGAATCGGAGTCAGAGGGATCCTTGCACGTCGAGCGCCTGATACCGGGCTGCGGTCACAGCACGGGGTCATGGGCTGCGCCCCGGGTTCCCGTGCCCGAGCAGAAGGAGGAAACATGAAACTTTGCTTTAGCCGGCTGAACGATGCGCGACCATGCCAGAATCTCCTTCAGAAGGCGACCGATGGGCAATTCGGCTGTACAAGTATGGGAAAGGTGGGGGTATGGACGTCCCGTTACGTTTCGGTGCGGAGCTGCGTCGGCTGCGTGAGGACGCGGGAATGACGCTCAAGCAGCTGGCGGAAGTCACGACCTATAGCACCGGGCATCTCTCCAAGATCGAGCGGGGTGTGAATCCTCCCGCGATGAATCTGGCCCAGTGCTGTGACGCCTACTTCAATGCCGGCGGACGGTTACGCCGACTGTTCTCCGCGGAGGTTCAATCGGCCGTAAGCAGGCCGAGGCCCGCGCGGCGCCGGGTGATCGCCACAGGAGTGGGCTCGCTTCTCGCCGCCCGCATGGCGGACGGGGGTGGGGCCGGTCATGTCGGCGACCAGGACCTACCGCCGGGCGCCCTCTTCCAGGAGCAACTGCACCAGATGAAGAGGTTGGGCCAGAACCTGGCACCCGCCGCGATGCTGCCCGTTCTCCGCTCACAGGCCTCCACCGTCACGACGCTGGCCTCCCGCACCACCGGACCCTCCCGGGCCGGCCTGTTCATCACCGCATCCCGCTTCGCCGAGTACATCGGGTGGATGGCCCAGGAGAACGGGGACGAGACCACCGCACTGCGCGCCACGGCCGAGGCGGTGGAGCTGGCGCAGGCCGGTGGGGACACGGATCTGGCGGACTATGCGCTGGTCCGCCGCGCGCTCGTCACCTACTACGACGGGGACGCTCTCCGGACGATTGCACTCGCCCGACAGGCTCAGCGCAGCGCCGCGCCGCCCAGAGTCAGAGGTCTGGCGGCCCAGCGCGAGGCCCAGGGCCATGCCCTCGCGGGTGACGAAAGGGCCTGCGGAAGAGCGCTGGAACGGGCGCGCGATCTCTTGGCAGCTGACGTGGACCCATCGGTCGGCCCGGTGCTCGGCACCACCCAGCTCAAGGACCCGGTCTCGATGGTGGAAGGGTGGTGCCTCTACGACCTGGGTTGCCCCCGGCAGGCTGCCGACGTGCTGGAGCGCCAGTGCCGGCGCATTGCACCCCACGCGCTAAATACTCGTGCGCGGTACGGCCTCCGGCATGCTCTGGCGCTCGCCGCATCGGGTGAGATCGAGCGGTCGTGCGAAACGGCCCGCGAACCGCTGGCCTTCATGAGCGTCGTTTACTCGGCCACCGTCCGTACGGACTTGCGTCGGCTGGATCGTGAATGGTCCCGGTTCCGTGGAAACCCGGCGGTGCGCGCGCTCCGTCCCGCACTCGCCAACGTACTCGGCGTCGGCCGCTGAGGGCTGTTTCCGGTCACAGAAGTCTTGGCCGCACAGTAATTAGGCCGCTTTTCGTCTCCGGATCCGGCCCTCCGGGTCTTTGGTATCCCATCGACATCATTTCGTCCTTCCGTCGCAAATGGGAACATCGCACAGAAACGGAATTCTGCATGCCTCTCATCTTTGTGAATTACCGGACCAGCGACGAGGAAGCTACCGCCACACTTGTGGAAAGAGAACTGTCCAGGGTGTTCGGCAATGACAATGTCTTCCGGGCGAGCAAGTCCATCCGGCTGGGAAGCCGGTTCCCCCAGGAATTGCTCACCGCGGTCCGGCGCAGCAGCGTGCTATTGGCCGTCATTGGGCCCCGCTGGCTGCAGCCGGGAGGTCCCGGCGGCCGGAGTCCTCTGGAGGATGAGGACGACTGGACCCGGAGGGAGATCAGGGAAGCGCTCGAGACCGGGGCCGTGGCCATCCCTCTGCTGGTTGGTGGCGCGAAGAGGCTGCGCCCCGACGACCTTCCCGGCGACATCGAGGCCCTGGCCTCCTGCCAGTACCGGCGGCTCAGCCACCGCAACGCGGATGCCGACCTGACGGGGCTGGTAGACGACCTCGTGGAGCTGCTGCCCGAACTGGGAGCCGCCGCGCGGAGCAACGGCTACCGAACCCGTTCGGCAACATTGGCCGACGACCTCGGCACCGACAGGGACGGGGCCGGAGACGCCCGGACGCAGGCCAGGGTGATCAAGCACCGCCAGCGCGGGGGGATCGGCAATCTCAACGGGGACTTCTCCGGAACCTTCGTCAGCGAGCCCCAGGGCCCGGTCCACACCGGGAGCGGGCACCTGTATCAGGCGCGTGAGCAGTACCTGGGCCCGCGTAACTCCGGCGACGGAGGCAACGTGCAGTACGTGGGCGAGAACCATGGGGAAGTCCGGCAAAGGACAGGCCGAAATGGGCGGCCTGTGGACGAGGAATGTTGACCGGCACGGGCGGTACGTCGATCAGCGACCCGCAGGGACCGGTGCACAGCGGTGACGGTGACCAGAACAACGCCTACTACTACTCGATCGGCCTGCGAGAACCCCTGGTCAGGGCCGGCGTTGATCGGCTGGAGATCGTACGCGAGCACCGGAAGCGGCTCGCCAAGTGCTTCGTATGGCCGGGCGGATACGCCCGGGCGACCGACCGGCTGGTGCGGCCCGGTGCGGTGGTGCTCCTGGAAGGACCGCCCGGAATCGGCCGGCGCTCCGCGGCGACCATGCTGTTGGTGGAGGCGTCGGTGCCGGGCAGCCGCATCGAGGAACTGCCAATCGTCAGGGAGGAGGAGCCCTTCGACCCGTCATCCGACGACCGCTATCTGCTGGACATGTCGAGCATCGGCGACAGCGACTACCCGGCTGCTCAGCGCACGCTCATGTTTTATCGAGCGCTGGTCGAGGAGAGCGGTGCCCGGCTGGTCGCCGTGGCTCCGTCGGGTCTGGAATGGATGCTCGATGCGGAACTCGCCCCTTTGGCGGTGCACCTCGAACGGCCGCATGGGCGGGCGGCCTTCAGCCGGCACCTGAGGGTGCGGGGCGTGAGGTTCGAGTACGAGCAACTGGACCACGGTGACCTGCCCCATCTGTTCGAGACCGCTCCCATGCGGGAGTTGGACCGCTTGGCGGGCCTGGTGGTCCAGGCCCGGGACCGGGCCGGCCGTGGCACGAATTTCGAGCACTGGAGGGACGAGGCGATGGCCGCCGCGACCAACTGGTCGCAGCAGGTGGCCGGAGACCTGCGGCAGCACCGAGGCGCGGAGGAACGAGCACTGCTGCTCGCGGCAAGCATGACGAGTGGCGGACCCGCGGACACGGTGCTGAGCACCGCGCACAGCCTTCTCGGCGTCCTGGGACACCCTCCGGACGAAACGCCCAAACTGGCCCGGGCGGGTCTGAGTGAGCAGTTCGAGGAGTTGTCCCTTGCCCGGGAGGACGACGGGCGGGTGCGGTTCGTCAGGCTCGCTTACGACGACGCGGTCAGAAGGCACTTCTGGGAGAACTTCCCCGAACTCCGCTCAGACTTCCGGGACTGGGTGGGCGAATGCATGCAGCTTCCTGGCCTCGGGGCGGAGGACCGCGCGCGTCTGGTCGCCCGCTTCGCGGAGCAGGTCCTGCGGATCGATCGACCCGATGACCTGCATCTGCTCATCGAGAAATGGACCCACCCCTCGGCAGAGGGCAGGTTGCGGGCCGAGGCCGCGGCGGCGCTCGAACTGGGCCTCAGCCACGAACGGTACGGGTCGCGGTTCCGCTCGCACGTCTTCCAGTGGGTGACGATGGCGCGCATAGCACCCGATCTCGCACGAGTGTTGACGGTCGTGTGCCGGCAGGTGATGGCCGTCACCCATCCGGAGCAGGCTGTGGTCCGGCTCAGGCATCTCGCCCTGCGGCAGGAGAAC
Source organism: Streptomyces sp. NPDC058525 (assembly GCF_042719495.1). Taxonomy (NCBI): domain Bacteria; kingdom Bacillati; phylum Actinomycetota; class Actinomycetes; order Kitasatosporales; family Streptomycetaceae; genus Streptomyces; species Streptomyces sp. NPDC058525. The sequence continues at coordinate 53,985 of NZ_JBHXNP010000008.1, read as the reverse complement.
CCCGAGGACATCAAGGCGGCGGCCCGCTCCGCTCTCCTGGAGCTGGCGCGCGGCAACCGGCGGCTGTACGGGCGGCTGGTGCACCGCCTTCTGCCACGGGCGAGACCGGCGGACGGCGGGCTGGAGGTACTTCTGGCGCTGCTCGACCCTGCTGAACTCCGCGTCCACCCGCCCTGGCAGGCATTCGTCTTCGCCTGGCGGGCCGTGATGGCGGGGAAGCCGGCGCGCGCCTGGTCCCCATCGGTGCAGCGCTGGCTCGCTGCCCTGACGCTGCGGCGGGTGGGGGAGGAGGTCCTGAACGCGTTGCTCCTGGCCGCCTACGGAGACCGGGACCTGTTGAACCAGCTCTATGTGATGACGCGCGACTGGGCTGAGTCGGAGCCCGCCGACACGCCTGAGGGATTGCGGGCCCAGCGCGACGACCGTTTGCAGACCGCAGACCGGTTCTGCCGGGAAATCGACCTTGCGCAAGGAGTCGGAGACCTCGCCTCGGCTTCGGGTTCGCAAGGGACAAGGGAAGGACCATGAGTCCCCAACACATCACGCGCCTCATGTCTGGCGGAGTCGTTGCCGCAACCCTGGCGGTGGGAGTCGCGCTTGGCTGTCCGCTTTGGGTGTGGTTCCTCCTGTCTGCGCTCATCGCCGGTGCTCTGTTGATCGATATGCGGGTGTCGCGTGCGGAGGGCACGCATCCCACGGCTCCAGACCTGGACGAGTCTGTTCCCGAGCCTCCGGCTGAAGTCCCCTACCAGGAGACGTCGATCGTGGTGGTTCCCGTCCAGAGTGCCGTTGAGGACTGCCCCTTCCTGTTCTCCGCCTCCGTCTGGTGGCGGCCCGCGGGGAGGTTCGCCCCCTCTTCACACGGCAACCCGGCCGCCCTGGCCGCGACGTCCGTCCTGCAACGTGTGGAGAGCGTGACGCTGACGGAGAACCCCGGCCGGTGCACGTTCCTGGAACGTTCGCTGGAGGGGGTGCTGGGAACACCGATCCTCGACGGTTCGGAGCTGGTGGAGGCCTTCGCCACGGACATCCGGCTGGTCCTGCGGCCCAGGGACCGGGAGCACCTGGAAGAGCTGGACGGGCTGCGCAAGGCCATGGGCAGCTGGGAGAGCCGGCGGCAGCACGAGCGCAACCTCCGAGAGTACCTGGGGGAAGACGTTCTGCGGAGTCCCGGCAACGCGGTGGTCTGGTGGATGGCCCGCCACGACGACCAGATCGAGCGTGCGGTGGACATGATCGCTCCTCTGACGGTCCTGTCCGCCGCCGCCAATGACGAGGAGATCCCCGAAGAGTACCGGGATCTGTTCCGGAGCCGCTGGAAACCAGTGGAAGGGGAGCCGATGAGCGGATTCGACCACCCGGAGCCGGGTGGTGGGCAGACCTCGCCGGTCCATGGCCCGATCCGTCCGGCAGCGAGACAGGAACCTCCCGCCGATCTCCTGGCCGCCTGGCTGGACAGCGAGGGGTTCACCGAAGGGTCGGACGAGACCAGGGTGTTCCTGGACCGCCTCGCGCGTACGTCGGACGCGGCGGGCCGGCCGGAGGCCGCGGAGAACATCCGCAGGCATATGCGTCGGGCCGACCACGAGGACGGACGTCCCCCTGCCGACCCCTCGGAGACCGGTACGGAGGATTCCCCGCCGGCCCCACCCGCCTCCCGGCCGCCGCACGGCGGAGACGCGGCCGGCCACCCGGGCGACGCGGCGGAACCGTCGAGCACCGGGGGTCGGCCGACGGCACCGGAAGGCACGGCCGCCGAAGCAGGCTCTTTCTCGAGGCATTTCGGCCCCGACGCATGGGCGCAGAGCGACCCCGGCCCGGACTGGCCCGGGGGTGCGCGATGACCCCGTCCCCCGATGTCTTCACCCGCATCTGCAGGTCCGTGGAGCAGCGGTACGCCCAGGGGCAGCCGCTGTGCAGTGGTTCGGACGTACCCATGGAGCCGCACTGTGGTCGAGCGGGCACCTCGCTGGACGATCTGCGGTCCCAGGCCCTTCGAGCAGAACCGGGCCACCCTGACCGGACCGCTCACTGGCGGCACATTGCCGGCCACATCCGTCAGGACGAGGTTGAAAGCGGACGGAGTTGGACGCTTGTGGCTGTGTGGCTGCTCGCGCCCCGCTTGAGAGGAGTGGCGTACTCGCTCTCCCGCCGTACCGGCGCCGAGCACGCTGACGTGTGCTCCGCGTTGCTGCAAGGAACGTTGGAGGGTGTTCGAACCCTTGGCCGGGCGGACACATCGCTCGCTGAGCAGCACCTGGTCGACGAGGCCTTCGCCGCCGGGTGGCGGACGGGCCGCCGCAGTCCGGAGGAGACCCCGGTGGGAGAGTGGGGAACGGTACGGGAGCCGGAAGGGCGCGATCCATTGACGATGGCGGCCGAGGAAGTCGTACGCGTCGACGGGATGTCCAGGACTCTCGCCCAGCAGGCACAGGGCGAACGGCTGGGGTCGCTGGCGTATCGACTGGACCTGCTGGACCATGTGCGCCAGGTACGTCAGCGTGGTCGCCGCCGAGCCAGCCCTCGCGCCCAGGCCGCAGTGAGCGAGCAGTTGAGCCTGTTCGGGATACGGGGGTCCGCCCGATGAAGCGCCATCGTGATGAGTCCGTCGCCTTCTCCGCCCTGTTCGGACTTCCGGAGGAGGTGGGGATGCGCATGGCGGCGGACGCGCTGAGCCTGGGGCTGAGCACAGCGTACGCGCGCGCGAGAAGCGGTGAATTCCCTTGCCCATTAAGGAAAGCCGGGCGTCGGTACGTCGTGCGGCTGACGGATCTGATGCGGGCTCTCGGAATCCAGGACGTGCGCGTGCACTACGACGACTTCGAAGCGGGTGCGCGCATCGCGCGTGGTCGGTCCGACACCTGGTGCTGAGCAGGGGGGCCGGGGTGGTGCACGGAGGGCCGTGCACCACCCCGGCTCACGCACCACTACTCCGGCAGCCGGATCCCGTTCACGGCGACATCGAAGGCGGGGCGGAACTCGTCCCACTGGGCACTCGGCGCGGACAGGAAGACTACGTACTGGGTCCCGTCGGTGCTGGTGAACGCCAGTTCCGCCGCGCGGGAATCGCGTACGCGGCCCCTGCGTGAACTCCCAGTACCTCGCCCGCTCGCTGTCCCCGGAAGGTGGTCTCGTCCATCCGTATCCGCTGGTAGCCCGGGTTCTCGCGGCGGGTCTGGGCCTCCTCTGTCTCCACGTCAGTGCCGGAGCGGTTCCACGTCGGCGAATGTGACGACGTCGACCCGCAGGCCCGTCGGCCTGGTGAGGTCGAAGCAGGTGACCGCACGGCGCCCGCCGTCGCGGTGGCGGTGAGGGCCACCACCGCGACCGTTGACCATCAGGCGTATGCCGACGGCGCCCGCCCTTCCACGCGGTGGCGGGAGGCCCGTCCCCTTGGCCGGAACGTGCGGCGGCTGCCAAGGCCGCGCTCGCGAGCACTCATGCACGTTCCCGTCGGGTGGGCTGACCGTCGGAGCTTTCTGCTCCCGGTGCTGCCCGTCCCCGCTCCTGCCCCCTGCCCTGCGGCGCGGTCCAGCAGGAATATGGCCCGGTCCGCGACCATCCACTCGGCGGGGTCCTTCACGAGTAGGCCGTCGATCAACCGGGCCCAGCGCGGCGCGGCGCGGCGGGTCGCACCGGTCTGTGGTGGGGCGCACGCCGCCCCCACGGCTGTGGCCCGCTGAACGGGTGCGATCCTCGACCGCCCGGTACAGCGTCGCTCTGAGGGACCACAGGTGGATCAAGGAACCGGGCTCGGCCATGCCTCTCCGGAAACGTTCGGGGGCGGGGTAGCGGAACGAACCCACGAGCTCGCTGAGCAAGGAGGAGCGCCGTTCTCATGCGACGTCGGAGGCCTGTGCCGGAAAACGACGAAGGCTCGGACCTTAGATCGGTCCGAGCCTTCAATCGAAGCGGGGGATACGAGATTCGAACTCGTGAGGGGTTGCCCCGAACACGCTTTCCACATGTTCGTCTGGCCGTCCGGAGGGGGGCGTGGGCCTCCTGACCTGGGGCGGAGTGTCCTGATGGGCTCCGTCCGGACGGCCCCGAACGGAGGCGAACGCAACCAGGACTGCAACCACAGGAGTCCAGCCCCTGATCACGCCCTGCGCCAGGCTCCGAGCAGTTCTCCGGGTCCGTATGCCACCTGGAGCCCGGAACAGGTGGTCCCGTTGCGTGAGACCGCCACGAGCGGTACCGGCTCGTCGGTGATCGCGGCTCGGTGCTTCTGCAGCGCCGCCAGGTCGTGGCTGTCGAACGAGGAGTTCTCCAGCCACTTGACCGAACCGAGAAAGATCAGTTTCTTGGCCACCGGCTGCCGGTCGGCGCCCACCAGGTCGATTTCGACGTCGTTGCTGCGGGTCCAGTACCCGCCGATCGCGGGGGCGGCGGGCAGGAGGCGGGCGAGGGATTCCCGGACGAGGGGCTCGATCGCACGCCCCCGCCAGCTCGTCCACTGCTCCTGGATCCGGCCCAGCGTGAGATCTCCCCGCATCCGCTCGATCTCCGCCATGTGCGGATCCAGAAACGCGAGCCAGAAGCGGAGGTAGGGGTCGGCCACGCGGTAGCGGCGTTCCTTCGACTGCCTCAGCGAGAGGGGCAGCTCGGCCGCCACCACCCGTTTCTCGGTCAGGACATCAGTGGCGCGGGTGAGAGTGGTGTGGGCGATACCGCCCGCCGCGCGAGCGATGTTGGTGAAGCTTCTCTCCCCGCTTCCGATGGCCCGTAGGACTTCCCGGCTCATCGCCTGTGGTGGAAACTCCGCGGCCAGTGACCGCTCGGCGGAGACCAGCAGTGCCGAGATCGGGTTGTCTAGCGAGTCGCGGAGGAACTCCCAGACGTCGGCCCCGGGCCGCCACTCTGCGCAGATCAGCGGAAGTCCGCCCGTGATCAAGGCGGCGTCGAAGGCGGCCGCCGGCTCGAGACCGAGCATCTCGCCGATGTCGGCCGGGTTCAGCGGCCCCACGACCATCTCCCGGCCCCGCTGGTGGAAGGGCCGGTCGTAGCTGTTCAGTGCCTCCATCATGGACAGGTCGGACCCGACCAGGAGGAGGAGTACGGGTTTGCGGCTGAGCAGACGGTCCCATGCCCGCTGGAGCATGCCCTCGAAGGCCTCGATGCGATCCATCAGGTACGGAACCTCGTCCATGACGACCACGCTCGGGCTGTCGTCGGGGAGGATCTCCGCGAGGAGCCTGAATGCCGCATTCCACTGCTCTGGAGTCTCCTCCGAGAACAGTTCCCGCTCGGGCAGGGTGGATCTGGCGACGGCGTCGAGCAACTCCGTCAGCTCGTCCTCCGCCGCGCCGCCCGCCGCGGTGAAGAACAGATACGGCACCTCGGTGCGTCGGAGGAATTCTTCGACGAGGCTGGACTTGCCGACCCGCCGCCGTCCGCGCATGAGGATGCACTGCCCCGGTTTCACCGACCCGACGGCATCGCGTACCGACCGCAAGGCGTTGCCGAGCACGTTCAGCTCGCGATCCCGCCCGATGAAGCGCCGCACATAAGCCTCCCGCAAGCAATAGTATCGACAGAGATAGTATCGCTGTCGATACCATCCTCTCATTCAGGTGCGACGCTCATCACGCTGTGGATGCGGGAGAGGGTGAAAACGCGCTCGGCGTTCCGAAGGTGGCACCAGGCTTCGAGGTAGGGCGGATCGAGTTGGAGGCGGCTGAGGGTGCGCACGGTCCGGCTGCCCGAGGTTGCGACGTACTCGACCTTGATGGCCTGACCGGCATCGATGGCATGAGCGAGCTGGCGGACGTCGCTGTACGGAAGGCGTTTCGCCCATCCCGCGACGATCTCCTCGGTGTCCGTGGCGAAGGGCGCTCCGCCGTCGAGTGGCGCCGGTTCGGGAGCGGGCGGAGCCGCCAGCAGCCGCATCGCCAAGTTGCTCGGGTCGAAGGCCGCGGGTTCCTTCGCCGTGCTCGTGACGATCCGGCCGCCGCCCCTGGCCCTGGAGTCGCGCGGAGCCGGAACGGCAGCGGCGGCACGCCGAGGCCCGGCCTTTTCGATGCGTACCGTGCCCTCGGCGGTTTCGGCGACGGGGGCGTATCCCTCGGCCCGGAGCGCGGCGAGTGTCGTGTCGAGCGGGCTGCGGCTGATCAGCACCGTCGGCGCCAGCTGTCGTAGTCCGAGCTTGGCGAGCCTGCGGTGGGCAGCGAGTTCGGCGAGGAGTGCGGGCTCGTGGCCGTGGAGGACGCAGGCGGCGGGGGCGATGCGTACCCGCCCGTGGCCTCGTGCGGTGTCGGCGATCAGGTACGACAGCGGCTGTGGCAGTGGCCCGGCGGCGACAGCGGCCAGGTCGACTGTGATGTCCTCGTGGGTACGGCCGGCGTCCAGAGCCCGGCGGACGCTGCCGGCACTGAACCGCCACACCGACGCCGTGCCGCTGGTCTCCCGGTCCGCGACGGAGTCCAGGAGTGCGGCCAGCCGCGCGGACGGTGTGCCGGAGACGACGGCGGTGAGGTCGGCGCCGATCCGGGCCGTCGCGGTGGCCGAGGGCAGCAGCCGTCGGCACTCGATTCCCAGCCCCTCCGCGTCGCCGGTCCGGAGGTGGATGCCCATGGCGGACAGGGCGCCTCGCGCGAGTACGCCGAGGAGTTCGGCCTCGCGGATCACGGTGGCGAACGGCGGTCCGTCCGACGACGAGTCGGCGAGGGGGCGGTCCCAGGCGATCAGCGGCCCCAGATCCGACGCGACACGCAGGCCCTGCCCTGCCGGGAGCCGCGCCGCTGCGGCCAGCAGCCCGTGACGGGCCTGCACACAGCCGTTGCAGGGCGGTGCGCCGGCGAGTGCGGCGAGCGCCTTGTTGTCCTCGTCCCGCGCCCGGGTGGGGGTGAGCGGCAGGTTCCGCCATGCCTGGAGCAGTACGGCGAACTGCTCCGGGGGTTCCTGTTCCGCCCAGGCGTCGTAGGCCTCGGTGGGGGCCACGCGATCGCCGTCCCGGGCCAGCAGCCCGGCGGCATACGCGGTCTCCAGGGTGAGGCGTACGACGGCGTCGTCGGCCTGGGCCGCCTTGCCGATCCGGGCCAGTTCACGCGCACCGATTCCGCCCGACTTCAGCCGGGCCGGCGCGGTCTTTGAGCAGGCCGACAGGACCGAGGCGGCGTGGGTGGCGAACGCCGCGGCCGCGGCCGACGCCTCGCGGTCCACCTCCACCGGGGTGACGGACACCGATCGCGCGGAAGGCGGGACGGGTTGGAACGGCGCGTGCCAGCCGGGCCCGCGCAGCGCGACCGCCACCTCGGCAGGCATACGGGCCGGGCCGTAGCGGTGGCGGTCATGGATCAGGAGTCCGCGTTCCAGTGCCCATCGAGCCCCCGGTTCGAGATCGGGGCCCGGACTCCCGAACATGATGAACCGCGCGGGCCTCGCCGGCCCAGCCCCCGCTCGGCCTTCGAGCAGCTTCCGGGTCGCCGCAGGGGCCTTGGCGACCGCGGAGACAATCCGCTCCGGGTCGCTGTGATGTTCCACCAGGGCGGCCAGCCGCTGCGACTTGCTGCCCGGCGGCTTGACGGCCAGTGCCGCCAGCATGCCGCGCAGTTCGTCGGAGGTCGTGCCCGCGAGCAGTTCCTCCAGCGGGGCATCCAGACCCAGTGGCGCGTCCCATGCCTGCCTCAGCGGGCCGGCCATGCGGAGCTTCCCCGCGCCGTCCGGCCAGACCAGAGCCTGATCGGCCAAAGCCTCCAGCACGGCCTCCAGTTCGCGGGTGGTGCCGTCGTCCGCAACTCCCAGCAGATCTGCCAGGGCATCGCGCGGCGCGGGCGCACGCAGCGCCGCCAACGCTTCGGCGACCTGGAGATGCGGCAGCGCGAGCCGCGGCAGGACCAGTGCCACCGACCCCGGGCGCTGAAGACGGTCCGCCAGTTCGCCCACCGACCGCGGCTCCGGAGGGGACACGGCGTCCTTCCGCGTCCCGAGCACGCGTGCCAGACGAGAGTCGTCGAGGCTGCCCAGCCAGGCCGCCAGTGTTGATCGGGACTTCATACGGGAGTGCACCTCGTCGGACCAGGGACCGTCGCAGCGGGGCCGGAGCCCCGGCGCCGGTTCAAGGATGGCGTATCCCCGTGAGCCGCGGGTGCCGTATGAGGGCAGGTACCCCCTTGGCGGGCGTTGACGGCTTGTGAGCCGCCTCAACAGAACTGCAACCGGAGCATGCCGAAGACCCCGGCCGCTGGAGCGGTCCGGGGTCTTCGTTTCGCCTGGTCAGGCGACTGCGGAGGATACGAGATTCGAACTCGTGAGGGGTTGCCCCCAACACGCTTTCCAAGCGTGCGCCCTAGGCCACTAGGCGAATCCTCCGCCGCAAACAATACAAGACGTTGAGGGGTGCTCGCGAACGTGATCGTTCGCGGAGGGCGGGGCCGGGGGCGGGCTCGATTCCGGGGGCGAACATCCGCTAGGGTGGGGTCAGCCCCTCACGTGGCGCTATCTCACCCAACTCCCCCAGGGCCGGAAGGCAGCAAGGGTAAGTGGGCTCTGGCGGGTGCGTGGGGGGCGCTTTGCGTTCCGGGGGGCCTAGTGGGCCGCCGTTGTCGGTGGGCCCGGATAACCTCGTAGACGTGTCGTCCCTTGCGCTGTACCGCCGCTATCGCCCCGAGTCGTTCGCCGAGGTCATCGGGCAGGAGCATGTCACTGTCCCGCTGATGCAGGCCCTGCGGAACAACCGGGTCAACCACGCGTACCTGTTCAGCGGGCCGCGCGGCTGTGGAAAGACGACCAGCGCGCGCATCCTCGCCCGCTGCCTGAACTGTGAGCAGGGTCCCACTCCCACCCCGTGCGGGGAGTGCCAGTCCTGTCGTGACCTGGCCAGGAACGGGCCGGGGTCCATCGACGTGATCGAGATCGACGCCGCCTCGCACGGTGGTGTGGACGATGCCCGCGACCTGCGCGAGAAGGCCTTCTTCGGGCCCGCGTCGAGCCGGTACAAGATCTACATCATCGACGAGGCCCACATGGTCACCTCGGCGGGCTTCAACGCCCTGCTGAAGGTGGTCGAGGAGCCGCCGGAGCACCTCAAGTTCATCTTCGCGACGACGGAGCCCGAGAAGGTCATCGGGACCATCCGGTCCCGGACGCACCACTACCCCTTCCGGCTCGTGCCGCCCGGCACCCTGCGCGAGTACCTGGGCGAGGTCTGCGGCCGCGAGGGCGCCTCGGTCGAGGACGGCGTGCTGCCGCTCGTCGTGCGCGCCGGCGCCGGGTCCGTGCGTGACTCGATGTCCGTCATGGACCAGCTGCTCGCCGGTGCGGGCGATGACGGTGTGACGTATGCCATGGCGACCTCGCTGCTCGGGTACACCGAGGGGTCGCTGCTCGACTCGGTCATCGACGCCTTCGCCGCCGGTGACGGGGCCGCCGCCTTCGAGGTCGTGGACCGGGTGGTCGAGGGCGGGAACGACCCGCGCCGGTTCGTCGCCGACCTGCTCGAGCGGCTGCGCGACCTGGTCATCCTGGCCGCCGTGCCCGACGCCGGGGAGAAGGGGCTGATCGACGCCCCCGCCGATGTCGTGGAGCGGATGCAGGCGCAGGCGTCCGTGTTCGGGGCCGCCGAGCTGTCGCGCGCCGCCGATCTCGTCAACACCGGGCTCACCGAGATGCGCGGCGCGACCTCGCCGCGGCTCCAGCTGGAGCTGATCTGCGCCCGCGTGCTGCTGCCCGCCGCCTTCGACGACGAGCGGTCCTTCCAGGCCCGGCTCGACCGGCTGGAGCGCAGCGGGGCGGCCGCCGCCTTCGCGCCCGCTCCCGTCGCACCCGCCATGGGCTACGTGCCCGGGCCGGAGGCGCACCCCATGGCGCCGGCGGGTCCGGGCGGCGGCGTCGCCGCGACGCGTGCCGCCGCAGCCGTACAGGCCCCGCCGCCCGTCCCGGCCCCCGCGCCGGTGCAGGCTCCCGAGCCGGTACGGGCCGCCGCGCAGCCGGAGGCACCGGTCCAGGCCGCGCCCGCCCCCGCCGCCCCCGCCCCGGCCGCCGCACCGGCCCCCGGGGCATGGCCCGGAGCAGCGCAGCCCGGCAGCGGTGCCCCCGGAGCCCGGCCCGCGGCCGCACCCGCCTCCGCCCCCGGTGCCTGGCCCAGCGCGGCCGCCCCGGGCCAGGGGGTCCCGGCTCCCGCGCCCGCAGCCCCCGCGCCCGCCGCCCAGGCCCAGACCCCCGCGGCCCCGGCCGCCCCGGCGCCCTCGCCCGGCATGGCCGCCGGCGCCGGGCAGGTCCAGGCGATGTGGCCCGGCGTCCTGGAGGCCGTCAAGAACCGCCGCCGCTTCACCTGGATCCTGCTCAGCCAGAACGCCCAGGTCACCGGCTTCGACGGGACCACCCTCCAGCTGGGCTTCCCCAACCCCGGAGCCCGCGACAACTTCGCGAGCAGCGGCAGCGAGGACGTGCTCAAGGCCGTGCTGGCCGAGCAGTTCCAGGTCAACTGGAAGATCGACGCCGTGGTGGCCGGCGCAGCCCCGGCCCCGCTCCAGTCCGGCCCCTCGTACGGAGCCCCGGCAGCCCCCGCCCCGGCCTACAACCCGCCGGCCTACAGCCCCCCGCCCGCGCCCCAGGCGCCGGCCCCGTCCGCTCCCGCCCCGCAGAACCAGCCGCAGCAGCAGCCCCAGCAGCCCCAGCAGTCGGCTCCCGCCCCGCAGCCCCCCGTACAGCAGGCGCCCCCGCCGGTCGCCCCCGAGGACGACTTCGCCGAGGACGACGATCCCGACCTCGTCGAGAGCGCCCTGACCGGACACGACCTGATCGTGCGCGAGCTCGGAGCCACCGTTGTGGAGGAATACACGAATGAGTAGCCCCGCCTGATTGGGGTGGCCGCACGAATCCGGCTGCGCCGTCCGGGCTAGGCTGAGCAGCGTGAAGGTCCTCGTCATCGGCGGCGGCGCCCGCGAACATGCCCTGTGCCGCTCTCTGTCCCTCGACCCCGACGTCTCCGCGCTGTACTGCGCTCCCGGCAACGCCGGCATCTCCGAGGTGGCCGAGCTCCGCCCGGTCGACGCCCTCGACGGCGCCGCCGTCACCGCTCTCGCCACCGAACTCGGCGCCGGCCTGGTCGTCGTCGGCCCGGAGGCCCCGCTGGTCGCCGGAGTCGCCGACGCCGTGCGCGCCGCCGGCATCCCCGTCTTCGGCCCGTCCGGCGAGGCGGCGCAGCTGGAGGGCTCCAAGGCCTTCGCCAAGGACGTGATGGCCGCGGCCGGGGTCCCGACCGCGCGCAGCTACGTCTGCACCACCCCGGAAGAGGTGGACGAGGCCCTCGACGCCTTCGGCGCCCCGTACGTCGTCAAGGACGACGGCCTCGCCGCCGGCAAGGGCGTCGTGGTCACCGACGACCTCGCCGCCGCCCGCGCCCACGCGCTCGCCTGCGACCGCGTGGTCATCGAGGAGTACCTCGACGGCCCGGAGGTCTCCCTCTTCGCCATCACCGACGGCGTCACCGTCCTCCCGCTCCAGCCCGCCCAGGACTTCAAGCGGGCGCTGGACGGCGACGAGGGCCCCAACACCGGCGGCATGGGCGCCTACTCCCCGCTGCCGTGGGCCGACCCCAAGCTGGTCGAGGAGGTCATGGAGCTTGTCCTCCAGCCGACCGTCGACGAGCTCCGCCGCCGCGGAACCCCCTTCTCCGGACTGCTGTACGCGGGCCTGGCCATCACCGGCCGCGGCACCCGGGTCATCGAGTTCAACGCCCGCTTCGGCGACCCCGAGACCCAGGTGGTCCTGGCCCGGCTGCGCACCCCCCTCGCGGGCGTGCTGCTGAACGCCGCCAAGGGCACCCTGGACGCCCAGCCCGGGCTCCGCTGGAGCGAGGACGCGGCCGTCACGGTGGTCGTCGCCTCGCACAACTACCCCGAGACCCCGCGCACGGGCGACGTGATCGAGGGCCTGGACGAGGTCGCGGCGCAGGACGCCCCCGACGCGTACGTGCTGCACGCCGGGACCCGGCGCGAGGGCGACTCGGTGGTCAGCGCGGGGGGCCGTGTGCTCTCGGTGACGGCGACCGGTTCTGATCTGGCACAGGCCCGCGACAAGGCGTATAAGGCCGTCGCACGGATCCGGCTGGACGGCTCGCAGCACCGTACGGACATCGCGGCCAAGGCGGCCGAACGCCCCTGAGCTGCGGCAGAGCGAACCCCGCGGGCCCGGTGCGCACGAGGTGCGCCCGGGCCCGCGGGCGCGTTCGCGTGCGACTGCATCCGGCCGCGTTCGAACGCACCCACCTTTGCCCAAAGCCATTCCATCGGGTGATCGTCCCCCGGTCCGCCTGACGCCCGGGCGCGCCCCAACTAGGGTGCGGCGCAAGCATTCCGGCACTCGTTCCGGCACTTGGCCCACCGGCATTGCGATGTCAGTGGCGGGTGTCACAGTGGGGGAGTGAGCAAAGCCGCCGCAGCGCAGAGGGGGTGAGGTCCGGCCGTGTCCGGAACCGGTTCGATCGTGGAAGTGGGCGTGCCGTCCGCGCGTTCCCGCGCCTTGGCCGTGCTGCGCGTGCGCAGCAGGGCCCTGGCCGTCGGGCTGCTGCCCGCCGCCCTCGCGGTGGTGCTGGTGGCCGCCCGGATGACGGGTCGGCTCGCCGGTGACCCCTGGCCCGCGGTGACCCTCGCCGTCTGCGTGGTCGCCGTGCTGGTGCTGCTCGTCGGCGGGGTCTTCGGCGCGGTGGTCCTGCGGGCGAGCCCGGCCGTGACGCCGACGGTGCCGCTGTCCGAGGCCGCCGCCCCCGATCTGTACCGGCTGGTGCGGGACCTCGCCGACCGCATGAACGTACCGGCGCCCTCCGCGATAGCCCTCACCCCGGACTGCGACAGCTGGCTGGAGGACCGCACCCACGCGGCGCACCGCCGCGGCGGCATATCCGCCGGGCCGGAGTCCGAGCCCGGTGCCGCCCCGGTGCTGGTCATCGGCTCGCCGTTCCTGTGGTGGATGCGGGTCGCCGAGCTGCGCGCCGTCCTCGCCCCGGTCGTCGCCGGTACGGGCCCTTCGGCGCACCCGGACATAGCCGACGCGCGCGGCTTCGTACGGGGTCTGGACGCCGCCGTGGACGTGGGCGGCCGGCGGGGCCTCGGCTGGATCGCCGCCCCCGCCCGGCTGCTGCTGCGGCTGTGCCGGGTGGACGCCGCCGAGATGGAGCGCGGCGTGGCCGCGGCCGCCTCGGACCGTGCACAGGGTGTGGACTACGGTCTGCGCATCGTCGCCCAGGAGCAGGTCGGCCTGGCCTACGCGGGCTGGGACCGGCTGCTGACCCGGGTCGCGCTGCCCGCCTGGCGGATGGGCCGCTGGCCGGCGCACCTCGACGCCGGGGTGGTCTCCGCGCTGACCGAGCTGTCCCGGCGCGACCGGCTGGCCGACGGGTTCACCTCGCGCCTCGGCGAGCGCCCCGCCTGCGACCTGCTGGAACAGCCCGGCGCGATCGACGAGGCCGCCTCGCTGCTGGCCGCGCGGCTCTTCCACGGCGGTCCGGCCGAGACCGGCCCGGAGTGGTCCCCGGTGGACTGGGCGGCCTATCCGGAGGAGGTCGTGGACCGAAAGTGGCGTACGGAAGCGGCCCGCCTGCACACGGCGCTGGACGCCCTGACCGCGGTGGCCGCGCCACCCCTCGCGTCCCCCGTCGCGCCGCCGCCCGCCGCACCGGCCCCCGCGGCCTCCGCACCGGCCCCCGCGGCCTCCGCACCCGCCCCCGCGGAGCCCGCCGCACCGGCCTCCGCGGCCTCCGCACCGGCCTCCGCACCGGCTTCCGCGGCCTCCGCACCGGCTTCCGCGGCCTCCGCACCGCCCTCCGCACCCGCCCCCGCGGCCTCCGCGTCCGCCGCCGCGCCGCCCCCGACACCGCCCCCCGCCCCCGCCGCCGTGGACGGCTTCGCCGGTCCCACGCTGGAGCGGGTGCTGGGCTACCTCACCGACCCCGCCGGCGCGGGCGCGGCCGGGGAGGCCCTGGCCGGACGGCTCAGCGGCGACCTGGCCCGCGAGGAGCGCGCCGCCGGCTCGGGCGCGGACACCGGCAAGGCCCGCGGTGCGGACGCCGTACCGCTGTTCCCGCTCCAGCCCCCGCGCAGCGGCCGGGACCTGCTGGCCGACCACGTCACGGCCATGGTGTGCTGCGCGGCCGTCGACTCCGCCGGGGCCGCACCGGGCCTGGACTGGCTCGACGGCCCGGTCCTGCTCGTCGGCGGCGACCGCCGCTCCGACCTCGCGCCCCGCGTGCTGTGCCTGGTCGAGGACGGTGACCCGGAGCCCCTGCGCGACTGGCTCGCGGACCTCGGCGTCCGCCCCGAGAAGCCCGTCCGCCTCGTCTGACGGCCCCGAGGCACACCCCGAAGGCCCACCAGACACGCCGACGGACGCCCACCGGACGCGCCACAGGAGGCACCACCAGGCAGCTCCCGGACGCCTCACGGACGGGCTACGGATCGCACGCACAACCGGATCCCTATGTTCCGATCACGTCAATTCGCGACGAACGGTGACGGACTGCGTGCGTTATGTGATGTGCTGGGACCGGCTCGATGCATTGCCCGTTCGGGGGAGCGAGGGAGGGGAGCGGTTATGGGTGCGGACCAGATCCGGCGTTGGGAGTCAGGTGCGCTCGCGCACGCGGTGAACGACCCCTTCGGACAGGGCCCCCTGCCCTGGTTCCGGGGCAGCGAGCTCTACTTCGACGACACCGGCCAGGTCGTCCCCTGGTACGTGGACCCGGCCCTCGCCCCCGGCCAGCTCCCGCGCGGCCGCGGCGGCACCGGCGGCCCCCGTACGGCCGACGACGTGCACCGCCAGATCAAGGGCTTCGCCTCCACCGGCGCCGTGGCCCCCGGCGAGGCGATCGACTTCCACATCACGGTCGACCCGCCCCAGCAGTTCTCCGTCGACGTCTACCGCATCGGCCACTACGGCGGCGACGGCGCCTCCAAGATCACCACCAGCCCGCGCCTGTCCGGCATCGTCCAGCCGGCCCCCCTCGCCGCCGACCGCACCGTCTCCTGCCACCACTGGTGGCTGTCCTGGCGCCTCCAGGTCCCCTCGTACTGGAGCATCGGCGCCTACGTGGCCGTCCTCACCACCGCCGACGGCTACCGCTCCCACATCCCCTTCACGGTCCGCGACGACCACCCCGCCGACCTCCTGCTCCTGCTCCCCGACATCACCTGGCAGGCCTACAACCTCTACCCGGAGGACGGCCGGACCGGCGCCAGCCTCTACCACGCCTGGGACGAGGACGGCCGGCTGCTCGGCGAGCAGGACGCGGCCCACACCGTCTCCTTCGACCGCCCCTACGCGGGCGCCGGCCTGCCCCTGCACGTCGGCCACGCCTACGACTTCATCCGCTGGGCCGAGCGCTACGGCTACGACCTCGCCTACGCCGACACCCGCGACCTGCACGCCGGCCGCGTCGACCCCACCCGCTACCGCGGCCTGGTCTTCCCCGGCCACGACGAGTACTGGTCCGCGCCCATGCGCCGCACCGTCGAGCGCGCCCGCGACCACGGCACCTCCCTCGTCTTCCTCTCCGCCAACACCATGTACTGGCAGGTCGAGCTCGGCCCCTCCCCCTCCGGAGTCGAGGACAGGCTCTTGACCTGCCGAAAACGCCGCGGCCCGGGCCGCCCCAGCCTCTGGCGCGAGGTCGACCGCCCGGAGCAGCAGCTGCTCGGCATCCAGTACGCGGGACGCGTCCCCGAGCCCGCGCCCCTCATCGTGCGCAACGCCACGCACTGGCTGTGGGACTCCACCGGGGCGGGGGAGAACGACGAACTGCCCGGCCTGGTCGCGGGCGAGGCCGACCGGTACTTCCCGCGCACCCAGCTCCCCGCGCACCAGGAGCGCATCCTGCTCGCGCACTCCCCGTACCTCGACAGCGAGAACCACCGCCGCCACCAGGAGACCTCGCTCTACCGGGCGCCCAGCGGCGCCCTGGTCTTCGCGTCCGGCACCTTCGCCTGGTCCCCGGCGCTCGACCGCCCCGGCCACGTCGACGAGCGCGTCCAGCGCGCCACCGCCAACCTCCTCGACCGGATCTGCAAGCGGGACTGAGATCCCGGGACGCGCACGGCACCCCGCCTGCCCGGGAGGGCGGGCCCGTACGGGAGAATGGGTTTGCGCTTGTACAGACCCACAGGGAGACCCCGTGTCCGGATTCGTCGAAAAGCCCGAGCCGGTTGAGGTTCCCGGCCTCGTCCACCTCCACACCGGCAAGGTGCGCGACCTCTACCGCGACGAGGACGACCGCCTCGTCATGGTCGCCAGCGACCGCATGTCCGCCTTCGACTGGGTGCTGCCCACCGAGATCCCGGACAAGGGCCGCGTCCTCACGCAGCTCTCCCTGTGGTGGTTCGACCAGCTCGCGGACCTCGTCCCGAACCACGTCATCTCCACCGACCTGCCCGCCGGCGCCCCCGCCGACTGGGCCGGCCGCACGCTGATCTGCCGCAACCTCGACATGGTCCCCGTCGAGTGCGTGGCCCGCGGCTACCTCACCGGCTCCGGCCTCGCCGAGTACCGGCAGACCCGCACGGTCTGCGGGCTGGCCCTCCCCGAAGGCCTCGTGGACGGCTCCGAGCTGCCCGCCCCGATCTTCACCCCGGCGGCCAAGGCGGCGGTCGGCGAGCACGACGAGAACGTCTCGTACGAGGAGGTCGCGCGCACTGCGGGCCCCGAGACGGCGGCGCTGCTGCGCCAGACGACCCTCGCCGTGTACGGCCGGGCCCGCGACATCGCCCGCGAGCGCGGGATCATCCTGGCGGACACCAAGTTCGAGTTCGGCTTCGACCCGAAGGACGGCACGCTGGTCGCCGCCGACGAGGTGCTGACCCCGGACTCCTCCCGCTTCTGGCCGGCCGACCTGTGGGAGCCGGGCCGCGCCCAGCCCTCCTTCGACAAGCAGTACGTCCGCGACTGGCTGGCCTCCCCGGCCTCCGGCTGGGACCCGAAGGGCGAACTCCCGCCGCCGGCCCTCCCGCAGGAGGTCGTCGAGCAGACCCGCGCCAAGTACGTCGAGGCCTACGAGCGGCTCACCGGCCTGACCTGGCAGAGCGGGGCCTGAGACGCGAAGAAGCCCCCGGTCGCAGGACCGGGGGCTTCTTCGTTCTGAGCGGACAACGCGACTCGAACGCGCGACATCCACCTTGGCAAGGTGGTGCTCTACCAACTGAGCTATGTCCGCAGGTGCGCCGTAACGCGAGAACTACTATACCCAACCTCGCTCGCGTGCGAGACGCACTGCCGTGTGACGGTTCTCGGCACCCAGCTTCATCGCCGCCGACGACAGGTAGTTCCGTACGGTCCCCTGCGAGAGCCGGGCCCGCTCCGCGATCTCCGCGACGGGCGCCCCGTCCGCCGCGAACTCCAGCACCTCCGCCTCCCGGGCGGTCAGCGGAGAGTCCCCCGCGCTGATCGCGTCGGCCGCCAACTCCGGGTCCACATAACGCCCTCCGGCGTGCACGGTCCGGATCAGCTCGGCCAGCCGCTGCGCCGACACGGTCTTCGGAGCGAAGGCCCGCACCCCCGCCGCGAGGGCCCGCTTCAGGTGCCCGGGACGGCCGTGGCTGGTCACGATCATGGCCTTGCAGTCCGGGAGTTCGGCCCGCAGCGATGTGGCGACACTCACACCGTCCGCCCCCGGCATCTGGAGGTCCAACACCGCCACGTCCGGCCGGTGTGCCCGCGCCATCGCCAGGGCCTCCGGCCCCGACGCGGCCTCGGCGACCACCAGCAGGTCGTCCTCCAGCGCCAGCAGCGCGGCCAGCGCCCCGCGGATCAGATGCTCGTCGTCGGCGAGCAGTACGCGTACGGGGCTCACGCCCGCACCTCCAGTCCTTGCACATGGGCACTCGGGATCTCGGCGCACAGCCGGAAGCGCCCTCCGGCCACCAGCCCCGCCTGCAGGGTCCCGTCCAGCGCCGCGAGCCGCTCGCGCAGCCCGGCGAGCCCCGAGCCGGGCGGCCCGGCGGGACACTCGGGCGCCCCGTCGTTCTCGACCACCAGGGTCACGGCCCCGGCCTCCGGCGCGGTCAGCCGTATCAGGCAGTGCTGCGCGTCCCCGTGCCGCAGCACGTTCGTGGTCGCCTCGCGCACCACCCAGCCGAGCGCCGACTGCACCTCGGCGGGCAGCGCCCGGCCGGCCGCGAAATCGACCCGGCAGTCCATTCCGGCCGCGCTCAGCACCCCGCGCGCGCCCTCCAGCTCCACCGACAGGTCGGCCTCCCGGTAGCCGCGCACGACGTCCCGCACCTCTCGCTGGGACTCCTGGGCGATGCGCTGCACCTCGATCATCTGGTCCACCGCCTCCGGGCGTTCGCGCCGTGCCAGCTGGACCGCCAGCTCGCTCTTGAGCGCGATCACCGCCAGATTGCGGCCCATCACGTCGTGCAGGTCCCGGCCGAAGCGCAGCCGCTCCTCCGCGACCGCCAGCCGCGACTGGGCCTCGCGGGAGCGGTCCAGCTCCCAGACGGTCTTGAGCAGCCAGTTGGTGAACCCGCAGGCCAGCGAGAAGAAGAGGCTGGTGATCAGCACGCCGACCACGTAGCCGAGGGCCTCCCCGGCGGACAGTCCGAGGGCCAGGACCACCAGTCCCGTGCCGCCCGAGCACGCGGGGCCGACGTACCGCATCTGCCGCACCGAGGGCAGGCACATCACCAGGGCCCCGCTCCCGAAGCCGGCCATCCCCACGACCAGCTGCGGGGCCACCGCCGGGTCGGAGAGCGCCCCGTACCGGCGCAGGACGAGCACGGTCACCACGAAGACGGCCGTCACGGCCGCGACGGTGACCGCGAGCCGGACCGGGCGCTCGCGCCGGCCGACCACCCAGTCCATCGCCCGCGAGTACACGAATCCGCACAGCACCGCGTGCACGCCCACCAGCAGGAAGAGCGCCAGGGCCACCAGGGGCCGCTCCGGGGCCTCGACGGCCACCGGAATCATCCCGAACGAGAAGATCTCGAGGAGGACGAAGAGATGGCACGACCAGCGCGTGTACAGCTCGACCTTCTCCGCACTGCTGCGGTTCTTCCACCACCCCGTCAGCTTCGACACGGTTCCCGTCCCCCCGGCTCCTCTAGCGGCGCGGTTCCCAGCGGAACCACCTCTGCACAGCAAACACCGTGATCACGACCCAGGCCAGCGTGGTGAGCGCCGCCCCCAGCAGGCCTGCGGCGTCCGTGCCGCCGCTCCAGCCGGCCCGCACCAGGGTCATCACCCCGCTGAGCGGCAGCAGTTCGCAGACCGAGGCCGCGGGGCCGGGCAGCCGGTCCAGCGGTACGAAGAGCCCGGAGCCGAGCGCGGTCAGCAGGAACAGCGGCAGCGTGGTCAGGCCCGCGCTCTCCACGGTGCGGGTGACGGCACTGGTCAGCGCGGACATCCCGGCGAGCAGCACGATCCCGGCGAGCACCGCCGCGAGGAGCAGCAGCGGGTTCAGCGGCATCCGCACGTCCAGGGCGGCCGCCCCGGCGACCGCGAGGACGGTGATCTGGCCGACTGCGAGGACGGCGGACGGCAGCGCGGTCCCGCCCAGGATCTCCAGGTCGCTCGCCTCGCCGGTGCGCAGCCGCTTCAGTACGAGCTCCTCGCGCCGGGCCACGAAGGCGGAGACCAGGTTCATGTAGACGACGAGCAGCAGCACCATGCCGATCCCGCCGGTCAGCGTGGCCTCGCCGACGGCCGCGGCGCCCTGGGCCCCGTCCAGCGTGGAGCGCAGTACGAAGACCATCAGCACCGGCATCAGCAGGGCCACGCTCAGGGCCGCCCGGTTGCGGACGAGCAGGGTGAGCTCGCTGCGGCCGAGCGCGGTGAGCCGGCCGGGGTTCAGGGTCAGAGTGCTCATCGGGCGGCTCCTGTCAGTGCGTCGGCCGGACCGGCCGGCTCGGTGATGTCCCCGGTGTCGCCCGCGCCGCCGCGGCGGCCCTGCGCGATGTCCAGGAAGGCCTCTTCCAGCGAGCCGGACCGGGCGTCGAGCCGGTCCAGCGACACTCCGGAGTCGTGGGCCCAGCGCAGCAGTTCCGTCAGGGACTCCTGGAGCCGCCCGGTACGGATCTCCACGCGCTGCCCGTAGGCCGCCGCGTGCAGCGACAGCGGGAGCCGGGCGGCGGGCACCCCGTCGGGCAGCGTGAAGCGGATCCGGGCGGGCCGGGTGGCGGTCACCTCGGCCGGGGTGCCGGACAGGACGAGCTCCCCCTCGTGCAGGATCGCCAGCCGGTCGGCGAGCTCCTCGGCCTCCTCCAGGTAGTGCGTGGTGAGCACCACAGTGGTCCCCCGGTCCCGCAGTTCCCGGACCAGTGCCCAGGTGTCCCGGCGCCCTTCGGGGTCCATGCCGGTGGTCGGCTCGTCCAGGAACAGCACCTCGGGCCGCCCCAGCAGGGCCAGCGCGAGGTCGAGCCGCCGCCGTTCACCGCCGGACAGCTGCTTGACGCGTACGGAGGCACGCGCGCCCAGGCCCACCAGGTCCAGCACCTCCGCCGCGGGCCGGGCGCCGGTGGTGACCCCGCCCCACATCCGCACGGTCTCGGTGACCGAGAGGTCCGAGGGGAAGCCGCCCTCCTGGAGCATCACCCCGGTCCGCGGGCGGACCTCCGCCCGCCGGGCGTACGGATCGAGCCCGAAGACGCGGACCCGCCCGCCGCTCGGCGCGTCCAGTCCCTCCAGCAGCTCGACGGTGGAGGTCTTGCCGGCGCCGTTCGTGCCGAGCAGGGCGAAGACCTCGCCGCGGGCCACGGAGAAGGAGACGCCCCGTACGGCTTCGAAACCGCCGGCGTAGCCCCGGCGCAGCCCCTCGACGTCGATCACGGTGTCAGTCATGACTCCAGCCTCGCGGCGCCGGGAGGGCCGGGGCAGTGCGCGCTGTCATGATCCCCGATGACATTTGTCAGGGCACGGGAGAGAAACACGAAGAAGGCCCCGGTCGTAATGACCGGGGCCTTCTCCTATGGAGCGGACGACGCGACTCGAACGCGCGACATCCACCTTGGCAAGGTGGTGCTCTACCAACTGAGCTACGTCCGCAGGTTTACTGCGTGCACTGCGAGCAGTGCGTGCATCACTCTACCTGATCCACTGTGGTGGTCGGTAAACCGATGCAGAGCGGGTGACAGGAATCGCACACTGCGCCTTCCTCCTGGAAGGAGGATGTTCTGCTACTGAACTACACCCGCACGACTTCGGGGCTCTGACCTGCGGTCTGGCCCCTCGGCGTGATCCACACACTAGCCGACGGAGGGGGGTGGATGGCAAATCGGCTCTCAGTGGGCCGCGTTGTAGGCCTCGTAGATCTTCTTGGGGATGCGGCCGCGGGGCGGCACCTCGTACTGGTTGGACCGGGCCCAGGCCCGGACGACCGCCGGGTCGGGGGCGATGGACGTGTGCTTGAAGGCCTTCCCCGAACGCGACTGGCGGCGGCCGGCGGCCACGAAGGGCGCGAGGCCCTTCCGCAGTTTCTTTGCGTTGGCCACATTGAGGTCGATCTCGTACGACTTTCCGTCCAGAGCGAACACGACCGTTTCCGCCGCTTCTCCGCCATCGATGTCGTCGGAGAGCGTGACTACTACGCGCTGCGCCACGGATATCGGTCCCTTCGTGCGACCTCGCTCCCTGCTGACGTGGGGCGATGTCGACTGTGTGGATGTTTCGGGGCAATGCATCATTCATCCGGAATCCCGGGTGATTCCTTTGTACCCCGATTCCCATTGCATTGCGAAGCCCAGTTAATTCTCTCCGCGTGTCCCGCCGCAATGCCGGGCGCGTGGTTTTCCGTCGGATTTTGCGAAGCGTTGGTGAAGCCGAAACGGCCTGGTGATCACCGCTCTGGGATATCTACCCGCGTAGAAATTTCGGCCGGGTACGCTGAGGGAACCGCCTTCGCACCAACCACACACGGGAGTGCCCGATGGCACGCGTCGTAGTCGACGTCATGCTCAAGCCGGAGATCCTCGACCCCCAGGGCCAGGCGGTGCAGCGTGCACTGCCGCGCCTGGGCTTCGAGGGAATCGCGGACGTCCGCCAGGGGAAGCGTTTCGAGCTCGAGGTGGAGGGACCGGTCGACCAGGCCGCCCTCGACCGCATCCACAAGATGGCCGAGACCTTCCTCGCCAACACCGTCATCGAAGACTTCACCGTGAAGGTCGAGGCCTGACGGTGACCACTCGCATCGGAGTCGTCACGTTCCCCGGAACGCTCGACGACCGTGACTCGCTGCGCGCCGTCCGCCTCGCGGGGGCCGAGCCGGTCTCGCTCTGGCACCGCGACAAGGACCTGCACCAGGTCGACGCGGTCGTCCTCGCGGGCGGCTTCTCCTACGGGGACTACCTGCGCGCCGGAGCCATCTCCCGGTTCTCGCCGGTGATGGAGACCATCATCGAGCAGGCCCGGGCCGGCATGCCCGTCCTCGGCATCTGCAACGGCTTCCAGGTCCTCACCGAGGCCCACCTGCTGCCGGGGGCGATGCTCCGCAACAACGACCTGCACTTCATCTGCCGCGAGCAGAAGCTGCGGGTGGAGAACGCGGAGACCGCGTGGACCGGCGACTACACCGCCGGCCAGGAGATCTCCGTACCGCTCAAGAACATGGACGGCCGCTACACCGCCGACGAGCGCACGCTCGACGAACTGGAGGCCGAAGGCCGCGTGGCCTTCCGGTACGTGGACCTGAACCCCAACGGCTCGCTGCGCGACATCGCCGGCATCACCAACGCCGCGGGCAACGTCGTCGGCCTCATGCCGCACCCCGAGCACGCGGTCGAGCCGCTGATCGGGACGGGCCGCACCGACGGCCTCCCGTTCTTCACGTCGGTCCTGAAGAAGCTGGTCAACGCATGAGCCTCGACACGGTCAAGAACGCCACCGAGACCCCGGACGCGGCGCAGCCCTGGAAGGAACTCGGCCTCAAGGAGGACGAGTACGCACGCATCCGGGAGATCCTCGGCCGCCGCCCCACGGGCGCCGAGCTCGCCATGTACTCCGTCATGTGGTCCGAGCACTGCTCGTACAAGAGCAGCAAGGTGCACCTCGCCCAGTTCGGCAAGAAGGCCCCGAAGAACGACGCGATGCTCGTCGGCATCGGCGAGAACGCCGGCGTCGTCGACGTCGGCCAGGGCTACGCGGTCACCTTCAAGGTCGAGTCGCACAACCACCCCTCCTACATCGAGCCCTACCAGGGCGCGGCCACCGGCATCGGCGGCATCGTCCGCGACATCCTGGCCATGGGCGCCCGCCCGGTCGCCGTCGTGGACCCGCTGCGCTTCGGCGCGGCCGACCACCCCGACACCAAGCGCGTCCTGCCGGGCGTCGTCGCGGGCATCGGCGGCTACGGCAACTGCCTGGGCCTGCCGAACATCGGCGGCGAGGTCGTCTTCGACGCGTGCTACCAGGGCAACCCGCTGGTCAACGCCGGCTGCATCGGCGTGATGAAGCACGAGGACATCCACCTCGCCAAG
This sequence comes from Streptomyces sp. NPDC058525, assembly GCF_042719495.1. Taxonomy (NCBI): domain Bacteria; kingdom Bacillati; phylum Actinomycetota; class Actinomycetes; order Kitasatosporales; family Streptomycetaceae; genus Streptomyces; species Streptomyces sp. NPDC058525. The sequence goes on along the minus strand of NZ_JBHXNP010000008.1, from coordinate 30,589 downwards.
GCCTCCGGCCCCGGCAACAAGGTCATCCTCTACGGCGCCCGCACCGGCGGCGACGGCATCGGCGGCGTCTCGGTCCTCGCGTCCGAGACCTTCGACGATACGAAACCCACCAAGCGCCCCGCCGTCCAGGTCGGCGACCCCTTCCAGGAGAAGCTCCTCATCGAGTGCACCCTGGAGATCTTCAAGGAGAAGCTGGTCGCGGGCATCCAGGACCTCGGCGGCGCCGGGCTCTCCTGCGCGACCTCCGAGCTCGCCTCCGCCGGCTCCGGCGGCATGCGCGTCGAGCTGGACACCGTCCCGCTGCGCGACGCGACCCTCTCGCCCGAGGAAATCCTCATGAGCGAGTCGCAGGAGCGCATGTGCGCGATCGTCGAGCCGCAGTACGTCGACCGGTTCATGGAGATCTGCGAGAAGTGGGACGTCATCGCCACCGTCATCGGTGAGGTGACCGACGGCGAGCGCCTGGAGATCTTCTGGCACGGCGAGCAGATCGTGGACGTGCCCCCGGGCACCGTCGCCCACGAGGGCCCCGTCTACAACCGCCCGTACGCGCGCCCCTCCTGGCAGGACGCCCTCCAGGCCGACGACGCGAACAAGCTGCCCCGCCCGGCCACTTCGGCCGAGCTGCGCGCACAGGTCCTGGCCCTGGTCTCGTCGCCGAACCAGGCGTCGAAGTCGTGGGTCACCGACCAGTACGACCGCTTCGTCCAGGGCAACACGGTGCTCTCGCAGCCCGAGGACGCGGGCATGGTCCGCATCGACGAGGAGTCCAACCTCGGCGTGGCCATGGCCACCGACGGCAACGGCCGCTTCGCCAAGCTCGACCCGTACACGGGCGCGCAGCTGGCGCTGGCCGAGTCCTACCGCAACGTGGCCGCGACCGGCGCGAAGCCGCTCGCGATCTCCGACTGCCTGAACTTCGGCTCCCCCGAGGACCCGGACGTCATGTGGCAGTTCGCCGAGGCCTGCCGCGGCCTGGCCGACGGCTGCCTGGAGCTGGGCACCCCGGTGACCGGCGGCAACGTCTCGCTGTACAACCAGACCGGTGACATCGCGATCCACCCGACCCCTGTCGTGGCGGTCCTCGGTGTGATCGACGACGTCAACCGCCGTACGCCGATGGCGTTCTCGGAGGCCGGCCAGCTGCTGTACCTGCTGGGCGACACGGCCGAGGAGCTCGGCGGCTCGGCCTGGTCCCAGGTCGTCCACAACCACCTCGGCGGCATGCCGCCCAAGGTGGACCTGGGCCGCGAGAAGCTGCTGGGCGAGATCCTGATCTCCGCCTCGCGCGACGGCATGATCGACGCCGCGCACGACCTGTCCGACGGCGGCGTGATCCAGGCGCTCACCGAGTCCTGCCTGCGCGGCGGCAACGGTGCGCGGATCGTGGTTCCGGAGGGCCTGGACGCCTTCACCTTCCTGTTCTCCGAGTCCGCGGGCCGGGCCATCGTGTCCGTCCCGCGCAGCGAGGAGCTCCGCTTCACGGACATGTGCGGCGCGCGGGGCCTGCCGGTCGCGCGCATCGGCGTGGTGGACGGCGAGGAGATCGAGATCCAGGGCGAGTTCACCCTCCCCCTGACCGAACTCCGCGAGGCCCACGAGAAGACGATCCCGGCCCTGCTGGCCTGATCCGGTTCTCGGCCGTACGAGGCCCCGCCCATCGTGTGGGCGGGGCCTCCGCGTTGTCGGCGGAGGTTGGTACGGTCGGCCGGGTCATCGCGTTCGCAAAAGCGGGGGTCGGGGATGTTCGAGCCACTGGGGCCTTACAGGGGTGGGGTGCTGCCGGATCGGGGCCGCTGGCGCAACGCGGTCAATGTGCTGCTGTGCATCGCGGCTTTGGGCGGCGTGGGCCTGGCCGGCTGGTCCCTGTACGACTCCTACCAGTCCTGGCAGCACCGCGGGGAGAGCCGCACCGCGATCGGCAAGGCGTGCGCGGACCTGGTGGACCCCGATGCGGTGATGCTGCTGGACGGGGGCCGGGACTGGCTCATGCCGAGCGAGGTCACGAGCCGCAAGCAGCTGGACCTGGGGCAACTGCCGGACGAATGCGTCCTGCTCTCCTCGTACGAGGACGAAGGCAAGACCCGGTGGACCACGTACTTCGGCCTGAAGGTGCACGCGCTGCCCCAGCACGGGTTGCACGTACTCGACACCGACGACAAACCTTTCAACCCGTGGAGCCCGCGGGCCGCGGAGGAGGACGTCACCGACGAGGTGACCGATCCGCTCCCCGCCCCCCTCGGTGACGGCCGTGCCGGGACCTACTCCGCCCGGACCGTCTCGGTGACCGCCGTCTGCGCGCAGCCCGTCGCCGGGGTGACCGCCTTCCGGGCCTCCGCGACCGCCGGGTACGGCGACCCGACCGACAAGGAACGCAAGGCCCTGGCAGTGATGGCCCGCTCGGCGGCCGTCACGGCGGCCGGGCGCGCCGGCTGCGCCGCCACCGCGCCCGAACTGCCCGCCGCCCTGCCCGCGCAGGGCCGCGCCCTCGGCCCCGCCGAGCAGGGCACCGGCAGCTGTGCCTGGTACGCGGCCTTCCTGCGCGGCCGTCAGGATCGGGAGCGGCTCCCCGACAAGGCGCTCGGAGCGCCGGTGTCGGAGCACGGCGGGAGCGAATCCTGCGTGCTGGCCCTGGACGCCGAGACCCGCGAAGGCATGGAGGCCCGGCTCCTCGCGGAGGGTGTGGCCTACGGTGGCCCCGGCGAGCGCTTCACCAACCCCTGGTGGTTGCGGACCTTCTCCCACTTCGGCGACGACGCGGCCGGGACCATGGCGGAAATCGGCGCCGGGAAGAAGGCCACCGCGATCGCCGCCGGCCAGGCGGGACGGGGGTACCGCTTCCTGTACGCCTCGGCCACCTGCCAGGGCCGCCCCGCCGTCCTCGGCATGATCGTGGCCTTCCGGTACGACACGGTGCTCGGCGCCCGCCTCGACGAGCTGTTCAAGGCCTACGCCGCCGACGCGGCCGCGCGCCGCGGATGCTCCGGGCTCGTGCTGCCTCCGCCCGAGTAGGGTCGGGACATGCCGCCCGCCAAGAAGAAGCCGCGCGCCTACGACCCCGTCAAGATCCGTACGGCCGTCACCGCACAGTTCGGGCATGTCTCCCGGGGCGTGCGGGAGTTGGGGGACGAGCAGCTCGCGCGGCCCAGCGGGCTCGGCGCGTGGACCGTCGCCGACCTTGCCGCGCACATCGCGTGGATCGCGGACTCGCTCGCCGTCGGCCTCGCGCGGCCGCCCGCCGCCGTCCCCGAGCTGACCGCCGTCGAGTGGCCCTTCGCCACCGCCTCCCTCGCCGGGAAGATCTCCGAGGCCGCCCGCGAGACCCTCGCCGGAGCCCCGCTCCCCGAGCTCTTCGACCGGGCGGCCGCCGGCCTGGCCGCGGGACTGGAGGCCAACACCGGCGACCGCGTGCTGAACCTGTGGATCGGGGACATGACCCTCGCCGACTTCCTGGTCACCCGGACCGTGGAGCTGGTGGTCCACACCGACGACCTGAACCGGGCCGCCGGAGCGGACATCCCCATCGAGCGCCAGGCCCTGGCCGCCTGCACCCGGCTGCTCGCCGACGCCCTCGCCCTCAAGGCGCCGGGCGGTTCGGTCGAGGTGCGGATCCCGCCCTTCGCGGTGGTCCAGTGCATCGAGGGCCCCCGCCACACCCGCGGCACCCCGCCCAACGTGGTGGAGACCGACCCGCTGACCTGGATCCGGCTCGCGACGGGCCGTACGGACTGGGCCGCGGCCCTCGACGCGGCGCAGGTCAGGGCCAGCGGCGAGCGGGCCGACCTGTCCGCGCTGCTCCCCCTGATGGGCTGAGCCGCCAGCAGGGCGGAACCGCCCGGGCGCCTGCTCCGTCCCATCGTCATGCGTACCCTCAGGCACCTTCCGACCGGCCTGGCCCTCGTCCTCGCGCTGTCCGCGTGCGCGCAGTCCGGGGACGGCGCGAGCAGGCCCCTCCCCGACCCCCAGGGCTCCTGGGCCGTCGAGTCCCTCACCACCGGCGGCCGCACCCTGCACGGGCCGGCGGCCGCCCGCGTCGAGTTCACGGCGGACGAGGCCAGGGGCAGCTACGGCTGCAACGGCCTCCTGGCGAAGGCCGTCTTCGAAGGCGCCTCCGCCGTCACCGTGACCCCCGGCGTGACCACCACCATGGCCTGCGAGGACCAGGAGTTCGAGAACGCGTTCGCCAAGCTCTTCAAGGGCCGCCTCACCATCGACCGGGGCCCCGACCGGCTCACCCTGAAGACCTCCGACGGAAGCACGATCGCCCTGACCTCCCAGCCCCCGGCCCCGGACGCCCCGCTCGCCTCGACCGAGTGGCAGGTCGACGCGCTGGTCGACGGCGGGACCGTGTCCGCCGTACCCGCCGACGCGGCCGGCAAGGCCCGGTTCACCCTGACCACCGACGGCGCGGCGAGCGGCAGCCTGGGCTGCAACCGGTTCAACGCCAAGGCCACCGTCGACGGCTCCTCGGTCACCTTCGGGCCGCTCACCACGACCCGGATGGCCTGCGAGGGCCCGGCCGGCGAGCTGGAGCGGACCCTGACCGCGCTGTTCGGCGGCGGCCCGCTCACCTGGAAGATCCACGGGCAGGACCTCACCTTGACCGCCCCCGACGGCAAGGGCCTCACCGCCAAGGGCGCCACGGCGGTCGAGTGACCCGCGGGTCGCGCGGGCCACGGCGGGCTCAGACCGGGTAGGGCAGCAGCGTCGCCGTCCAGTCCGGGCTGAACACCGGGACGCGGCTGACCTGCCGGTTCGGGGTCTTGATGTGCGGAGATCCGTACGAGGACAGGTCCGCACAGCCCAGGTCGTCGCCCAGGACGAACAGGATGTTGGGACGCCGGGACTTACGTCCGCGCGCGGCGCGGAACTCCCGTTCGTGCGCGGCCTCGGCGGCCTGGGCGGGGGCGGCGGCACCCAGTCCCACGGCCGCGGCGGCGGCGCTCACGAGAGGGAAAGGAATTGCGGCGTGTGACTACGCAGAACAGCGACAGATGGCGCTCGCGACACGGACCAGGTCCACGTGCCGGCGCTCGACGAGGGTGACGGTGCGGTCACCGAGAGGCTGCATGGGCCGAGAACCTGTACGAATGTCCATACAGCTGTCAACAAAGGAATCCGGATACCGAGACGGAGCAGCCCCGTCACCCTCTGTGCTGTGACATTTCCCGGGCATCCCGAATTCGGACCAGTGGTCGACCTCGCCTACACTCAAGGTGTGCCTCGTGGTGATGGACGACTCAACCACGACCTGCTCCCCGGAGAAAAGGGCCCCCAGGACGCTTGCGGCGTCTTCGGTGTCTGGGCTCCGGGTGAAGAGGTCGCCAAGCTCACCTACTTCGGACTGTATGCGCTGCAGCACCGCGGACAAGAGTCCGCGGGAATCGCTGTGAGCAACGGTTCCCAGATCCTCGTCTTCAAGGACATGGGTCTCGTTTCCCAGGTCTTCGACGAAACCTCTCTCGGCTCGCTCCAAGGTCATATCGCGGTCGGTCACGCCCGCTACTCGACCACCGGAGCCTCCGTCTGGGAGAACGCCCAGCCGACCTTCCGCGCGACCGCCCACGGCTCCATTGCCCTGGGTCACAACGGCAACCTGGTGAACACCGCCGAGCTTGCCGAGATGGTCGCCGACCTTCCCCGTCAGGACGGCCGCGCCACCCAGGTGGCGGCCACCAACGACACCGACCTGGTCACCGCCCTGCTCGCGGGGCAGACCGACGAGGACGGCAAGCCCCTGACGATCGAGGAGTCGGCCACCAAGGTCCTCCCGAAGGTCAAGGGCGCCTTCTCCCTCGTCTTCATGGACGAGGGAACCCTCTACACCGCCCGTGACCCGCAGGGCATCCGCCCGCTGGTCCTCGGCCGCCTCGAGCGCGGCTGGGTGGTCGCGAGCGAGACCGCCGCCCTCGACATCTGCGGCGCCAGCTTCGTCCGCGAGGTCGAGCCGGGCGAGCTCATCGCGATCGACGAGAACGGCCTGCGCACCTCCCGATTCGCGGAAGCGAAGCCCAAGGGCTGTGTCTTCGAGTACGTCTACCTGGCGCGCCCGGACACCGACATCGCCGGCCGGAACGTCTACCTCTCGCGTGTCGAGATGGGCCGGCGCCTGGCCAAGGAAGCCCCGGTCGACGCCGACCTGGTCATAGCGACCCCGGAGTCGGGCACGCCCGCCGCCGTCGGGTACGCGGAGGCCAGCGGGATCCCGTACGGCTCCGGCCTGGTCAAGAACGCCTACGTCGGCCGGACCTTCATCCAGCCCTCGCAGACGATCCGCCAGCTCGGCATCCGCCTGAAGCTCAACCCCCTCAAGGAAGTCATCCGGGGCAAGCGCCTGGTGGTCGTCGACGACTCGATCGTCCGCGGCAACACCCAGCGCGCCCTGGTCAAGATGCTCCGCGAGGCCGGCGCGGCCGAGGTCCACATCCGGATCTCCTCGCCGCCGGTGAAGTGGCCGTGCTTCTTCGGCATCGACTTCGCCACCCGGGCCGAGCTGATCGCCAACGGCATGACGGTCGAGGAGATCGCCACGTCCCTGGGCGCGGACTCGCTCTCGTACATCTCGCTCGACTCGATGATCGAGGCGACGACCATCCAGAAGCCCAACCTCTGCCGTGCCTGCTTCGACGGCGAGTACCCGATGGAGCTGCCCGACCCGCAGCTCCTGGGCAAGCAGCTCCTGGAGACCGAGCTCGCGGGCGGCACGGACGCCGCCGACGCGCTCCGTCGCCCGTAGCCCCCCTGGTTCAACCTGCGCCGGGCCCTGTCTTTGAGGCTTCTCCCAGGGCCCGGCACCACACGCAGTAACGACACGAAAGCTCTCTCCTGTCATGACAGAGAAGACCACCGGTGCCAGCTACGCAGCCGCAGGCGTGGACATCGAAGCGGGAGACCGCGCCGTCGAGCTGATGAAGGAGTGGGTGAAGAAGACGCAGCGCCCCGAGGTCCTCGGCGGCCTCGGCGGTTTCGCCGGCCTCTTCGACGCCTCCGCCCTCAAGCGCTACGAGCGTCCGCTGCTCGCCTCCGCCACCGACGGCGTCGGCACCAAGGTCGACATCGCCCGTCAGCTCGGCGTGTACGACACCATCGGCCACGACCTGGTCGCGATGGTCATGGACGACATCGTCGTCTGCGGCGCCGAGCCGCTCTTCATGACCGACTACATCTGTGTCGGCAAGGTGCACCCCGAGCGTGTCGCAGCCATCGTCAAGGGCATCGCCGAGGGCTGTGTCCTCGCCGGCTGCGCCCTGGTCGGCGGCGAGACCGCCGAGCACCCGGGCCTGCTGGGCCCGGACGACTTCGACGTGGCGGGCGCCGGCACGGGTGTCGTCGAGTACGACCGGCTGCTCGGCGCGGATCGCATCCGTACGGGTGACGCCGTCATCGCGATGGCTTCGTCCGGCCTTCACTCGAACGGGTACTCGCTGGTCCGGCACGTCCTCTTCGACCGGGCCGGGATGTCCCTGGAGCAGGAGATCGAGGAGCTCGGCCGCACCCTCGGCGAGGAGCTCCTGGAGCCCACCAAGATCTACTCGCTGGACTGCCTGGCCCTCACCCGGACGGCCGAGGTGCACGCCTTCTCGCACATCACCGGCGGCGGCCTGGCCGCGAACCTGGCCCGGGTCATCCCGGACCACCTGCACGCCGCGGTCGACCGGTCGACCTGGGCCCCGGGCGCGATCTTCGACCTGGTCGGCAAGGCCGGGCAGGTCGAGCAGCTGGAGCTGGAGAAGACGCTGAACATGGGCGTCGGCATGATGGCGGTCGTGCCCGCCGAATCGGTGGACGTGGCCCTGACCGCGCTGGCCGACCGGGGCGTCGACTCCTGGGTCGCCGGTGAGATCGTCGAGCGCGGCGAGCACACCGAGGGCTCGACCCTGACCGGGTCCTACGCGAGCTGAGCAGCACTGAAACCCGGCCCGGGGCGATGCCCTGGACCGGGTTTCAGTCTTTGACCTTGTTGTGCAGACGCTCTCGAGAAAGCGTCAAGCGCCGCGACGCTGTGCCGACGGACCGGACTCTTCGTCCTCGTCGTCGTCATCGCTGTTGTAGAGATCCGCGTACTTGGCGTACGGGTCGTCGTCGTCCAGATCGTCATCGACTTCGACCGGCTCGCTGATCTGCAGCGGCTCTGTCGGCGATGCGCCCAGCTCATTGGCCAGACGCGAGAGGTCAGTCCCGCCGCTGTTGTACTTCAGCTGGCGGGCGACCTTTGTCTGCTTGGCCTTGGCCCGGCCGCGCCCCATGGCTCGACCCCCTCGGTGACGGGGCTCGACGGCCCCAGAGTCTGACACGCGTTCATGGTTCGGAGCGGGCTCTCCGTGGAGAGACCGTCCGTAGGGGTTTAACGGTACCTGCTTCCGCGGCCATACGGTACGCCGCCCGCATGACGCGCCCCGGTGCAGTACCAACAAGGCGCCCCGTCCTCGCTGGTCACCGCGATTTTAACGCTTTCCTGGCCCGCGACCCGCCGAAGTGCAGTGAGTTCTGTCTCCCCGCACCCCGGCGGGCGCGTCCGGACGCCCCCGGAAGGGGCCGGCGCCTAGCGCGCGGAGCGGGCGTCCGCCATCCGCTGCTCGGCGATCCGGTCGGCCGCGGCGGCCGGCGGGATACCGTCCGCCTTCGCGCGAGCAAAGATCTCCAGGGTGGTGTCGAAGATCTTCGCGGCCTTGGTCTTGCAGCGGTCGAAGTCGAAGCCGACCAGCTCGTCGGCGACCTGGATCACGCCGCCCGCGTTGACCACGTAGTCCGGGGCGTAGAGGATCCCGCGGTCCTGGAGGTCCTTCTCGATGCCGGGGTGGGCGAGCTGGTTGTTGGCCGCGCCGCAGACGATCCTGGCGGTGAGGGCCGGCACGGTCTCGTCGTCCAGCGCGCCGCCGAGCGCGCAGGGGGCGTAGATGTCCAGGCCCTCGACGCGGATCAGCGCGTCGGTGTCGGCGACCGCGGTGACCTTGCCCGGGTGCTTGTCGAGGATCCGGCGCACCGACTCCTCGCGCACGTCCGTGATCACGACCTCGGCGCCGTCCTGCAGCAGGTGCTCGACCAGGTAGTGGCCGACCTTGCCGACGCCGGCCACGCCGACCTTGCGGCCGCGCAGGGTCGGGTCGCCCCACAGGTGCTGGGCGCTGGCGCGCATGCCCTGGAAGACACCGAAGGCGGTGAGCACCGAGGAGTCGCCCGCGCCGCCGTTCTCGGGGGAGCGGCCGGTCGCCCAGCGGGTCTCGCGGGCCACGACGTCCATGTCCGCGACGTACGTGCCGACGTCGCACGCGGTGACGTAGCGGCCGCCGAGGGACTCCACGAACCGGCCGTAGGCCAGCAGCAGTTCCTCGCTCTTGAGGACGTCGGGGTCGCCGATGATCACGGCCTTGCCGCCGCCGAGGTCGAGACCGGCGAGGGCGTTCTTGTACGACATGCCGCGCGCGAGGTTCAGCGCGTCGAGGACGGCCTCCTCGTCCGAGGCGTAGGCGTGGAAGCGCGTGCCGCCGAGGGCCGGGCCCAGTGCGGTGGAGTGGATCGCGATGACGGCCTTCAGGCCGGTGGCTCGGTCCTGGCACAGCACGACTTGCTCGTGGCCGCCCTGCTCCGTACGGAACAGGGTGTGCAGGACGCCGTCGGTCATTTCGGTCACGGTGGTGACTCCCATGGAAGAGATGCGGCGCGGAAATGACGCCCGCCCTGCGGGTGGGGGAGGGCGTGCTGGGAGCAGCGTAAGACCTCCGGGGGGCGTGGGGACCGCCTGTCCGAGGATCGGAACACTCCCGTGTCACTGGCGCGCCGGAGGTAGCGGAGCCGCAAAAAGGGGAGTACGAGAGCGTGAGCGAATCTCCCGATCCCCTGCTGCCCTCCGCGCGCTCGGCGCCGGCCGTCCCGTACGCCTCCTACCTGCGAGTGTACGAGCCCCTGGTGGCTTTCCCGGAGCCGGAGCGGGCGCACTGGGCCGACTACGCCCGGCGCGGGACGGCCCCGACGGCCCAGGACGAACTGCGCCGGTCGCTCACCGACTTGGTGCGGGTTCCCGTGGTGGGGGTGCCGGCCCACGAGAGTGCGGACGCGTTCACCGCCGAGGTGGACGGGGTGCTGCTGGTCTGCCCGTGGCGCACCCGGCTCCGCGGCTGGCTGGCGCTGGAGGAGCTGGTCGAGTGGTTCCCGCTGCCGGTGCTGGACGCGGCGCTCCCGCCGACGGTGCGCCTGCGGGCGGCCGAGGAGTACGAGCGCTGGCGCGAGCGGAACCCGGACGCCCGCCCGTGGATCCGTACGGGGGTGTGGCAGGTCCCGCTGCGCTGGTTCGTGCTGGTGGCGGATCAGGAGCGGGACTACGTGCCGGGCGAGCGGCTGCGCTACCGGACGCCGATGGTGCAGGCGCGGCGGCGGCTGGCGCGCGCCCTGCGGACCCTGCGGTCGGCGGAGGGGTACGGGATGCTCGCGGACGGCCTGGTGGAGGTCGGGAGCTGGCTGGAGGAGTTCCACCCGCGGTCGATGGTCGAGCTGGACTACGGCGGGCTGCTGCACGCGCTGCCGGCGGACCGGCTGGCGGCGGACCGCTCGGCGGGCGACCTGGCGGAGGGGATCGCGGCCTTGCGGGCGGGTGACGAGGACGGGGCGGCCGAGGTCTACGAGGAGCTCGCGGAACGGTGGAGGGCGGTCCGGGAGAGACTGTTCGCGAATTAGTTTCCGGGGCCGGCGGGGCCCGGATCCGGCTCCGGTAGCACCCGTACGTACCCCCGCGTATCGGTCTTTCGGCCATAAGTGGCTGATCAGGGGCTTGATCATCGCTTTAGGGACGTTGTACCAGGACCTACGTCCCGATACGGGCCATTGGCCCAAGCGTGACGGACCGCACTAACCACACCCTTGCGCCCTTCCCCTACCCTCGTGCCAAAATAGGACAAGGAGTCCGGGGAGGGTTCCTTCCGTCCAACTAAGGGCGGAATGCTCGGCATTGCGCTCTACGGGGGGTCTGACGACTCCTGATGGCTCTGTGACTGATCGTCACAGTGGGGTGACTGTCCGTTATGGGGCGGTCCATCGGCTTCCGCCGCTGATGAACACCTCGGAGGGCAATTCCGTCGGTTTGGCCCTTGGGGCTGGACGGATGGTGTAGTTGTAGTGCCGAGGACAAGCCGTTCGTCCTATAACCGACTCGGCCCGCGTATGTCCATTTCGGGCAACGCGGGCCAAGGTGCAGAATTTAGAGGAAAGAACCGAGATGGTTCGGTTCTCCCGAGGAGGCCGCTCATGACCGCTCGCACCCCTGATGCCGAGCCGCTGCTGACCCCGGCTGAGGTTGCCACGATGTTTCGCGTGGACCCGAAGACGGTCACCCGCTGGGCCAAGGCTGGCAAGCTCACGTCCATCCGCACCCTGGGTGGACACCGCCGTTACCGCGAGGCCGAGGTTCGCGCACTGCTCGCGGGAATTCCGCAGCAGCGCAGCGAGGCCTGAGGTCGCGCAAGCACCCCTGCTTTAACGGGTTTCCATCGGGTCCCCCAATCCGATGAAACCCACATGGCTTGATACGGCTGAGCCTGCCCCAACAGGTTCACAAGTCGTCGATCGCGCTGGACTCCGCCGGGTCCAGCGCGATCTTTTTATGCCCCGGTGGGGGCGGTATCGGGCTGGTGTGCGGATGCCGGCGGGGTAGGTGCCATTGCACATATTAAATCGAGGGGGTGTATGGGTGCGATAAACGTACACATCCCAAAAACTCATACGGTGACTCCCGTCACAGATGATCACTCTTGTATTCACGGGAATGCACCCCGTAAGGGGAAGTCGGGCCCGGAGGGCATCACGCGAACGGGGGATTCTGGCGGGGAGGGGCCCAGGGCCCTTTGGGCGGGGCGGGAAGGGACGGGGTGGGCGCAGCGGCCGTCAGGGGACGCCCTGGGCGCCGGAACGGGCGTCGGAGGGCCGGGAAGGGCCTGGATGGTCCGGGAAGGGCTCGGAGGGCCGGGAAGGGCCTGGATTGGTCCGGGAAGGGCTCGGAGGGGCCCGGAGGGCGTCGGCGGACCGGCGGCCGGCCTCGGGACTCTCGGGACTCTCGGGAGCCCCGGGAGCCCCGGGGGCCGCGCGGGTCCCGGCGGTCCCCAAGGCGGCCCTGCGGATTTGCCCGCCAACGCGTCAGGGCCCGTATCCCCTGGGGGATACGGGCCCTGACGTTTCTGCGAACCTGACGGGACTTGAACCCGCGACCTCCACCTTGACAGGGTGGCGAGCTAACCAACTGCTCCACAGGTCCTTGATTTGCGGCCGCTCGGCGGCTGCGAATCAGACTGTACCGCAGCTCAGGGGGTGCAGTCGAACCCGATCACCGGGCAGACGGCGGGGCCGCCGCGTCCACCGCTTTCACGATCCGCTTGTCGGAGATCGGGTAGGCCGTTCCGAGGGCGTGCGCGAAGTAGCTGACGCGCAGTTCCTCGATCATCCAGCGGATGTCGGTGACCGCCGCCGGCACGGGCCGCCCCTTGGGCAACTGCTCCAGCAGCCAGGCGTACTCGTCCTGCATCTCGTGCACCTTCTCCATGCGCGTGGTGTCGCGCTGGACGCCCGTGGGCATCTGCTGGAGCCGCCGGTCCACCGCCACCAGGTAGCGCATGAGGTCCGGCAGCCTGCGCAGCCCGGTGAGCGTCACGAAGCCCGCCGGCATGAGCGCCGCCAGCTGCGTCTTCACGTCCTGAAGGTTGGCGACGAGCGCGAGGCTGCCGGTGGCCTTCAGGCGGCGTTCGCAGGCCTGCCAGGCGGCCAGCACCTGCTGCACCTGCTCGACCGTGCGCACGGTCGTGTCCACCAGGTCGGCGCGGACGGCCTCGTAGAGCTTGCGGAAGCCCGCCTCGTCCCAGGCGGGGCCGCCGTGGGCGGCGATCAGCCGGTCGGTCGCGGCGGTCGCGCAGTCGTCGAACAGCGCCTGGATGGAGCCGTGCGGATTCCTGGACAGGGCCAGCTTCTGCTGGTTGGTCAGGTGATCCGAGGCGAACTTCGCCGGGTTCACCGGGATGTTCAGCAGGATCAGCCGCCGGGTGCCCAGCCACATCGCCTGCTGCTGCTCGGCCTCCGTGTCGAAGAGCCGTACGGAGACGGTCGAGCCCTGGTCCACCAGCGCCGGATACGCCTTCACCGGCTGGCCGGCCCGCCGGGTCTCGAAGACCTTGGTCAGCGTCCCGATTGTCCAGTCGGTCAGCCCGGTGCGCTCCACCGACTCCCCGCCCGCCCGCTCGGCGGTGGCAGCGGCGGCCTTGGAGAGCGCCTGGCGGGCCTTCGGCTTCAGCCGCAGCCGGAGGGCCTCCAGGTCCTTGTCCTCGGCGAGGTTCTTGCGGCGCTCGTCGACGATCCGGAAGGTGATCTTCAGGTGGTCCGGGATCCGGGTCAGGTCGAAGTCCTCGGCCGAGACCGGCACCCCGACCATCCGCTGGAGTTCGCGCGCCAGCGTGACCGGCAGCGGCTCCTGCAGGGGCACCGCCGTGTCGAGGAAGCGGCCGGCGAAGTTCGGCGCCGGGACGTAGTGCCGGCGGATCGGCTTCGGCAGCGAGCGGATCAGCTCGGTGACGACCTCCTCCCGCAGGCCCGGGATCTGCCAGTCGAAGCCCTCGTCGGTGACCTGGTTCAGCACCTGGAGCGGGATGTGCACGGTCACGCCGTCCGCGTCCGCGCCCGGTTCGAACTGGTAGGTCACCCGGAACTTCAGCTGCCCCTGCCGCCAGGAGTCCGGGTAGTCGGCCTTGGTGACCCCGGCCGCCTTCTCGGTCAGCAGCATCTCCCGCTCGAAGTCGAGGAGTTCGGGCTCCTCGCGCTTCTTGTGCTTCCACCAGGAGTCGAAGTGCGCCCCGGAGACCACGTGCTCGGGGATCTTCTGGTCGTAGAAGTCGAAGAGGGTCTCGTCGTCCACCACGATGTCGCGGCGCCGGGCCCGGTTCTCCAGCTCCTCCACCTCGGTGAGGAGCTTGCGGTTGTCGGCGTAGAACTTGTGGTGCGTGCGCCAGTCGCCCTCGACCAGGGCGTTGCGGATGAACAGTTCGCGCGAGACCTCGGGGTCGATCCGCCCGTAGTTGATCTTCCGCTGGGCCACGATCGGCACGCCGTACAGCGTGACCTTCTCGTACGCCATCACGGCCGCCTGGTCCTTCTCCCAGTGCGGCTCGCTGTAGGTGCGCTTGATCAGGTGCTGGGCCAGGGGCTCGACCCACTCGGGCTCCACCTTGGCGTTGACCCGGGCCCACAGCCGCGAGGTCTCCACCAGCTCCGCCGACATCAGGAACTTCGGCTGCTTCTTGAAGAGCGCCGAGCCCGGGAAGATCGCGAACTTGGCGGAGCGGGCCCCCAGGTACTCGTTCTTGTCGGTGTCCTTGAGCCCGATGTGCGAGAGCAGGCCGGCCAGCAGCGAGATGTGGATGCTCGTCTCGGGGGCGTCGGCCTCGTTGACGTGGATCCCCATGGTCTTGGCGACCGTGCGCAGCTGCGAGTAGATGTCCTGCCACTCGCGGATCCGCAGGAAGTTCAGGTACTCCTGCTTGCACATCCGGCGGAAGGAGGACGAGCCGCGCTCCTTCTGCTGCTCGCGCACGTAGCGCCACATGTTCAGGAACGAGAGGAAGTCGCTGGTCTCGTCCTTGAACCGGGCGTGGTTCTGGTCGGCCTGCGTCTGCTTGTCCGAGGGCCGCTCGCGCGGATCCTGGATCGACAGGGCCGCCGCGATGACCATGACCTCGCGGACGCAGTTGTTCTTGTCCGCCTCCACGACCATGCGGGCCAGCCGCGGGTCGACGGGCAGCTGGGAGAGCTGGCGGCCCATCTGCGTGAGCCGCTTCTTCGGGTCCTTCTCGGCCGGGTCGAGCGCCCCGAGCTCCTGGAGCAGCTGCACGCCGTCGCGGATGTTGCGGTGGTCCGGCGGGTCGATGAAGGGGAACTTCTCGATCTCGCCGAGCCCGGCGGCGGTCATCTGGAGGATGACGGAGGCCAGGTTGGTGCGCAGGATCTCCGCGTCCGTGAACTCCGGGCGGGCGTTGAAGTCGTCCTCGGAGTAGAGCCGGATGCAGATGCCGTCGCTGGTGCGGCCGCAGCGGCCCTTGCGCTGGTTGGCGCTGGCCTGCGAGATCCGCTCGATGGGCAGGCGCTGGACCTTGGTGCGGTGGCTGTAGCGGGAGATCCGGGCGGTCCCCGGGTCGATCACGTACTTGATGCCCGGGACGGTGAGGGAGGTCTCGGCGACGTTCGTCGCGAGGACGATCCGGCGGCCGGTGTGCTGTTGGAAGACCCGGTGCTGCTCGGCGTGCGAGAGCCGTGCGTAGAGGGGGAGCACCTCGGTGAAGCGCAAGTTCCGTTTGTTCAGGGCGTCGGCGGTGTCGCGGATCTCGCGCTCTCCGGAGAGGAAGACCAGGATGTCGCCCGCGCCCTCGGACTGGAGCTCGTCCACGGCCTCGCAGATCGCGGTGATCTGGTCCCGGTCGCTCTCCTCGGAATCCTCCTCCAGCAGCGGCCGGTAGCGGACCTCCACCGGATACGTCCGCCCGCTGACCTCGACGATCGGCGCTTCCCCGAAGTGCCGGGAGAACCGCTCCGGGTCGATGGTGGCGGAGGTGATGATCACCTTGAGGTCGGGGCGCTTGGGCAGCAGCGTGGCCAGGTAGCCGAGCAGGAAGTCGATGTTGAGCGACCGCTCGTGGGCCTCGTCGATGATGATCGTGTCGTACGCGCGGAGCTCGCGGTCCGTCTGGATCTCGGCGAGCAGGATGCCGTCCGTCATCAGCTTCACGAAGGTCGCGTCCTGGTCCACCTGGTCGGTGAAGCGGACCTTCCAGCCGACCGTCTGGCCGATCTCGGACTTCAGCTCCTCGGCGATGCGCTCCGCGACCGTGCGGGCGGCGATCCGGCGGGGCTGGGTGTGCCCGATCATGCCCCGGACGCCGCGGCCCAGCTCCATGCAGATCTTGGGGATCTGCGTGGTCTTGCCGGAGCCGGTCTCGCCCGCGACGATCACGACCTGGTGGTCGCGTATCGCCTCGGCGATCTCGTCCTTCTTCTGGCTGACGGGCAGGTTCTCGGGATAGGTGACCTCGGGCATCCGCGAGGCACGGCCGGCCAGTCGCTCGGCGGCCTTCGAGGCCTCCGCGGCGATCTCGTCGAGCACGGCCTGCTTGGCCTCGGGCTTGCGGATTCGGCGGGCGCCCTCGAGGCGGCGGCCTAGGCGGTGCGCGTCGCGGAGGGAGATCTCACCGAGAAGCGTCTGCAGGGCGGCGAAGGAAGTAGACATACCTGGTCGAGGATCTCACCCGGGGCCGCCGGGTGGCGAACGCATTTGTGGGGCGGACCCGTACCATTTCGGGACGAGTCCCCCGGCCGTACGAGTGAGAGGCAGCCCACCTTGTCCCGCCGCAGCCGTGTGTGGTGCCTGCTCGGCGCCGTACTGGCCCTGCTGGCGGGGTGTGCGGTGCCGGCCGCCGCGGCCCAGCCGCTCTCGTCCCCGCCGCCGGCCGCCCTGGTCCACGCGGCGGCGTACGCGGGCGGGGGCCCGTCCTGCGCCCCCGCGACCGGGGACCACGGCCGCCCGCCGGCGGTTCCGCCGCGCGCCGGAGACCCGGCGCACGGCCAGGCCCCGGCCGCCGGGCGGCTCTCGGCGGACCGGGCCTGGGACTGCCGGGCGATACCCGTACGGATCCTCGTACGCGGGCCGGACCAGCCGGCGCCCGGCCCTGTGGAGCTGTCCGTGATGCGGGTCTAGGAGGACCGGTCACCCCACCGGTCCACCCCACCACCCGCACCCCTGGAGCCCGCATGCCCACTCCCCACCCCGGCACCCCCGACAACACCGCCAAGCCCGCCAAGGCGTCCGCCAAGCCCGGCAAGTCCGGGAAGGCGTCCGGTAAGCCCCTGCACATCGCCGCCGGGGTCGCCCTCGCCGCGCTCACCCTCGGCCTCGTCTCCTGGCAGGCCTCCACCGCCTCCACCGACCAGCCCGCGGCCGGCGCCGGCGCAGGCGCAGGCGCGTCCGCCGCGCCCCGTACCGATCCCGCCGCCGAGCTGAAGGCGCTGGCCCGCCGCGACTCCGGCGACAAGCTCGCCGTCGGCCGCGCCGACGCCCCCGTCGTGCTGATCGAGTACTCCGACTTCAAGTGCGGCTACTGCGGCAAGTTCGCCCGGGACACCGAGCCCGCCCTGGTGAAGAAGTACGTCGAGAACGGCACCCTGCGCATCGAGTGGCGCAACTTCCCGATCTTCGGCGCCGACTCCGAGGCCGCCGCCAAGGCCGCCTGGGCCGCCGGGCAACAGGACCGTTTCGCCGCCTTCCACGCGGCCGCGTACGCCGACGGATCCAAGGAGAAGGGCTTCGGCGAGGCCCGCCTGATGGAGCTGGCCGAGCAGGCGGGCGTCCCGGACCTGGAGCGCTTCAAGAAGGACATGGCCGGCGAGCAGGCCGCGGCGGCCCTGAAGAAGGACCAGGACGAGGGCTACCGCATCGGCGTGACCTCCACCCCGTCGTTCCTGGTCAACGGGCAGCCCATCGCGGGCGCCCAGCCCCTCGACGCCTTCACCGCCGCCATCGCCAAGGCCGAGGCGGCGGCCCGCCCGTGACCGACATCGGATACCTGGCCGCCCTGCTGGGCGGCCTCCTCGCGCTGCTCAGCCCGTGCAGCGCCCTGCTGCTGCCCGCCTTCTTCGCGTACTCGATCGACTCCACGTCCCGGCTGCTGGCCCGCACGGGGATCTTCTACGCTGGCCTCGCGACCACCCTCGTACCGCTGGGGGCGGCCGGCTCGTACGCCGGGCGGTTCTTCCACGGCAACCGCGACGCGCTGGTCCTCGCCGGCGGCTGGCTGATCATCGCGCTCGGGCTCGCCCAGATCCTCGGACTGGGCTTCGCCTCGAAGCGCGTCTCCGAACTGTCGGGGCGGATCCGGCCGACGACGGCCCTGTCCGTGTACGCCCTCGGCGCGGTCTACGGGCTGGCCGGCTTCTGCGCGGGCCCGATCCTGGGCAGCGTCCTGACCGTGGCGGCGGTCAGCGGCAGCCCGGTCTACGGGGGCCTGCTGCTGGCCGTCTACGCCCTGGGGATGGCCGTGCCGCTGTTCCTGCTGGCCCTGCTGTGGGAGCGGTTCGACCTGGGCCGCAGGCGCTGGCTGCGCGGGCGGGCCTTCACGGCGGGCCGCTTCGAGCTGCACACCACCTCGCTGCTGTCCGGGCTGTTCTTCACCGCCCTGGGCGCGATGTTCCTGGTCTTCGACGGGGCGAGCGCACTGCCCGGGCTGCTGGACGTGGACGACTCGTTCGCGGTGGAGGAGTGGGTCCGGTCGGTGGCGGACGGGGTCCCGGACTGGGCGCTGCTCTGCCTGGTCGCGGCGGGGGCGGCGGCCGTCGGGCTGGCGCAGTGGCGCCGCAGGACCCGTACGGCGGAGGCGGCGGAGGCGGCCGAGACGGAGTAACCACAGAAGGCCCCGTCCAGAGGACGGGGCCTTCTTGATGGTGGCTGGGGCCGGGGTCGAACCGGCGACCTATCGCTTTTCAGGCGATCGCTCGTACCAACTGAGCTACCCAGCCACGAAACCGTTTCCGGCTTCAGCGATCCTGACGGGACTTGAACCCGCGACCTCCACCTTGACAGGGTGGCGAGCTAACCAACTGCTCCACAGGACCTTGCAGTGTGCGAGACAAGTCTTGCACACGGTAATGCGTACCCCCAACGGGATTCGAACCCGTGCTACCGCCTTGAAAGGGCGGCGTCCTGGGCCACTAGACGATGAGGGCTAAAGGCCCGCCGGGCACTTTCCAGCGCGTCGGGGACGTGAGAAGCATATGGGATCCGGGGAGCTATCGCCAAAACGGTTTCTCCCGGCAAGCGGAAGGCGCCCCCGCCGGGGGGACAATGGCCCGGTGCTGGAGATGACGCGCGAGGAGTTCGAAGAGCTCGTCGCAGAGGCCCTGGACCGGATCCCGCCGGAGCTGACGCGGCTGATGGACAACGTGGCGGTGTTCGTCGAGGACGAACCTCCCGCCGACGACCCCGAGCTGCTCGGCCTGTACGAGGGGACCCCGCTGACGGACCGCGGCGAGTGGTACGCCGGGGTGCTGCCGGACCGGATCACGATCTACCGGAACCCCACGTTGCGGATGTGCGAGGACCGGGAGAGCGTGGTCGCCGAGACGGAGGTCACCGTGGTGCACGAGATCGCCCACCACTTCGGGATCGACGACGAGCGGCTGCACGCGCTGGGCTACGGATGACCCGGCCGGCCGTCCCCGGCGGTGAGGCCATCGACCCGGACGTCGACCTGCGCGTGCCCGCGCAGGCCGCCGAGCCGCAGGGCCGGGTGCTCGTCGCGGTGGCGGCGGGCGGGGCGGTCGGGGCCTCGGCGCGGTACGGGATCGGCCTGCTGTGGCCGGCCGGGCCCGGGGAGTTCCCGTGGGCGACCCTGGTGATCAACGCGGCCGGCAGTGCGCTGATCGGCGTACTGATGGTGCTGATCAGCGAGGGCGGCAGGACGGCCCCGCATCCGCTGGTCCGGCCCTTCGCCGGGGTCGGGATCCTGGGCGGCTTCACCACCTTCTCGACGTACGCGCTGGACTTCTCGCGGCTCCTGGACGAGGGGGAGGCGGGCACCGCGCTGGCGTACGCGGGGCTCACGGTGGCCGCGGCGCTCGGCGCGGTGTGGGCGGCGGCCTCGGTGACGCGCCGGGCGGTACGGGGCCGGGCAGCGCCGGTTCGTACGGGCCGTGGCCGGGCGGAGCCGCGGTGAACTGGCTGCTGGTGGTGGCGGGCGCGGTGGTCGGGGCGCCGCTGCGGTACCTGACGGACCGTGCGGTGCAGGCGCGCCGTGATTCGCCGTTCCCCTGGGGCACGTTCGTGGTCAACGCGGCCGCCTGCCTGCTGCTGGGGGTGCTGGCCGGGGCGCTGCTGGCCGGGGCCGCCTCCAGCCGGCTGGAGCTGCTGCTGGGGACGGGGCTGTGCGGGGCGCTGAGCACGTACTCGACGTTCTCGTACGAGACGCTGCGACTGGCCGAGCGCGGCTGGAAGTTCCTCGCGGCGGCGAACGTCGCCGCATCGGTGCTGGTCGGGCTGGGCGCCGTACACCTCGGGTCGCAGGTGGCGCGGCAGCTGTTCGGCTGAGGGCGTGTCCCATACGGGGCAAAGGGAGTTGGGCTGTTTGACCCGCTCATGCGGACCGCTCATCCCTCAGGCTCGGAGGTGCCCTCGTGCGCCAGTTGTCCGCTTCCCTCCGACTGGCCGTCACCGCGCTCGCGGTCGCGGCGACGGCGGGCTGCATGAGTGTCGGCGAGGACTCGGCGAAGCCCGGGCCCTCCGCCTCGTCCGACGGCCGCGGTGCGGCGGCGGGCGGGGGGTCCACGGCCGGCCGGGGCTCCGGGGTGCACGGCAACGGGCACGGCACGAAGGACGGTACGGGGAGCCAGGACGGCAGGCCCAAGGAGGACGGCAAGGCGTCCGGTGCGACCGGCGGCTCACCCAGCCCGGGGGCGCCGAGCGGGCAGCCGGGCGTGCCCTCGCCGTCGGCGGAGCCGGGCGGCGGGGCGGGCGGGCAGGGGCCGCAGGAGCCCTCCGGGGGCGGCTCGGGAGGGTCGGGCGGATCCGGCGGCTCGGGAGGGTCCGGGGGTTCGGGCGGAGCGGGTGGTTCCGGTTCTGGTGGCCCGGGTGGCGGCCAGCAGTCGCCGAGCCCGACTCCGGAGCCGCCGGCCACCACGCCCCCTGTGACGGAACCCACGCCGCCGGCGAGCCAGCAGCCGGAGCCGAGCACCGCGCCGGGGGCGTAGCGGGGGGTGCCGTGCGGGGGCGTCCGGGGCCGTTCAGGGCCCGGCGCGAAGCCTCGTCCCGGTCCCGTCCTCGCGCTGTCCTCGCCCCGTCCTCGTGCCGTCATCCTCCCGTCCTCGCCGCCGCCCCCTGCTCCGACCCACCCCCGGGCTCCGGTCATATCCGCAGGTCAGAGCCGTTCCTGCCGGAGTGACTTGCCAGACCCGGGGGAGGGTGCGTATGGTTATAGATCGTTTGATCCCATTGCCCGGCGCCGAATCCGAAGAGCGCCGTGTGGCGCGTACTCTCCCTAGCCGTGGCTGACCGCATTGAGGCGGTCGATTTGCGATTCACGGAGTTTGGGCGCGTGCCGAGACTCCGGAAGGTTTCGCATTTCGCATGTCCATTTCCAGTTCTGACCGTGCCGTCATGCCCGAGAACGACTCGAACGAGATCGTCGACGCAGTAGAGACCCTTGTGGTCGACGAGACCATCGAGGCCCTTGAGGCCGACGTGACGACCGACCAGTCCATCGACTCCGTCGACGCCGAGGGCGACGACGAGTCCGGCGCCGACGCCGAGCCCACGATCACCTTCGCGGACCTCGGTCTGCCCGAGGGCGTCGTGCGCAAGCTCGCGCAGAACGGTGTCACCACCCCCTTCCCGATCCAGGCCGCGACCATCCCGGACGCCCTGGCCGGCAAGGACATCCTCGGCCGCGGCCGCACCGGCTCCGGCAAGACCCTCTCCTTCGGTCTGCCGACCCTGGCCACGCTGGCCGGCGGCTTCACCGAGAAGAAGAAGCCCCGCGCGATCATCCTCACGCCGACCCGTGAGCTCGCGATGCAGGTCGCGGACGCCCTCCAGCCCTACGGCGACGTGCTCGGCCTGAAGATGAAGGTCGTCTGCGGCGGCACCTCGATGAGCAACCAGATCTACGCCCTCGAGCGCGGCGTCGACGTCCTCGTCGCCACCCCGGGCCGGCTGCGCGACATCATCAACCGCGGCGCCTGCTCCCTGGAGAACGTCTCGGTCGCGGTCCTCGACGAGGCCGACCAGATGGCCGACCTGGGCTTCCTGCCCGAGGTCACCGAGCTGCTCGACCAGATCCCCGGCGGCGGCCAGCGCATGCTCTTCTCCGCCACCATGGAGAACGAGATCGGCACCCTGGTCAAGCGCTACCTGTCCAACCCCGTCACGCACGAGGTCGACAGCGCGCAGGGCAACGTCACGACCATGACGCACCACGTGCTCGTCGTGAAGCCGAAGGACAAGGCGCCGGTCACGGCCGCCATCGCCGCCCGCAAGGGCCGCACCATCATCTTCGTCCGCACCCAGCTGGGCGCCGACCGCATCGCCGAGCAGCTCGTCGAGGCCGGCGTGAAGGCCGACGCGCTGCACGGCGGCATGACGCAGGGTGCCCGTACCCGCGTCCTCGCCGACTTTAAGGACGGCTACGTCAACGCGCTCGTCGCCACCGACGTCGCCGCCCGCGGCATCCACGTCGACGGCATCGACCTGGTCCTGAACGTGGACCCGGCCGGCGACCACAAGGACTACCTGCACCGCTCGGGCCGTACCGCCCGCGCCGGCAAGTCCGGTGTCGTGGTCTCCCTGGCGCTGCCGCACCAGCGCCGCCAGATCTTCCGTCTGATGGAGGACGCGGGCGTCGACGCCTCGCGCCACATCGTCCAGGGCGCCGGCGCCTTCGAGCCCGAGGTCGCCGAGATCACCGGTGCCCGTTCGCTTACCGAGGTCCAGGCCGACTCCGCGAACAACGCCGCGAAGCAGGCCGAGCGCGAGGTCGCCGAGCTCACCAAGCAGCTGGAGCGCCTGTCGCGCCGTGCCGTGGAGCTGCGCGAGGAGGCCGACCGCCTGGTCGCCCGCTCCGCGCGCGAGCGTGGCGAGGACCCGGAGGCCGCTGTCGCCGAGGTGGCCGAGGCCGCCGAGGCCGAGGTCGCTGCCGCCGCCGCTGCTGCCGCCGCCGAACTGGCCGCGCAGGAGCGCCGCGAGGAGCAGCGCGCCCAGCGCGACGACCGCGGCAACTTCGAGCGTCGCGACAACCGCGGTGGCGACCGCGGTGGTGACCGCGGTGGTGACCGTGGCGGCTTCCGCCGTGACGACCGCGGCGACCGCGGCGGCCGTCCGTCCGGTGGCTTCAACCGTGACGACCGTGGTGGCGACCGCGGCGACCGTGGCGGCTTCCGCCGTGACGACCGTCCGTCGGGCGGCTTCCGCTCGGGTGGCGACCGTCCGTCCGGTGGTGGCTTCCGTCGTGACGACCGTCCCTCGGGTGGCTTCAACCGCGATGACCGTGGTGGCGACCGTGGCGGCTTCCGCCGTGACGACCGTCCCTCCGGCGGCTTCCGCTCCGGCGGCGACCGTCCGTCCGGTGGTGGCTTCCGTCGTGACGACCGTCCCTCGGGTGGCTTCAACCGCGATGACCGTGGTGGCGACCGTGGCGGCTT
>NZ_JBHXNP010000008.1:0-7291 GCF_042719495.1 Streptomyces sp. NPDC058525 | reverse complement strand
TCCGCCGTGACGACCGTCCCTCCGGCGGCTTCCGCTCCGGCGGCGACCGTCCGGCCACGGGCAACGGCACGTACAACCGTGACGACCGTCCCTCCGGCGGCTTCCGCTCCGGTGGCGGCGACCGCCCGTTCAACCGCGACCGTCGTGACGACCGTCCGTCCGGTGGCTTCCGCTCCGGCGGCGCCGGCGACCGCCCGTACGGCCGCCGCGACGACCACCGTCCGTCCGGCTCCGGTTCCACCGGCGGCTTCGGCGGCCGCCGCGACGACAAGCCGCGCTGGAAGCGCAACGGCTGACCGCAGCTGAGCTGAACCCCTGACAGGGCCCCCACGACCGCTCGTATCCGAGCTGGCCGTGGGGGCCCTGTCGCGTATTGCTACGATCCGGACTTTGTGCCGGGGACACGGCAACGCGACACCGCGACCTTCCCCCGGCGCTTCGTATGGGGGGTAGTACACACATGAAACGGTCACGTGTGCCGGGCGCCGTCGCGCTCGCACTGGCCCTGGGGATCGGCGCCCTCGCCGCCGGACCGGCCGCCGCAGGACCCGCGGCCGACGAACTGACGGTCGCTCCGCTGCCGCACCAGACACCGTCCCACCAGATCGTCTTCGCGGCCGGCCCGCACGGCGCGACGTTCGCCCGGCCCGCCGGCGGGATGTACTGGAAGCGCTTCTCGGACGGCAGCGAAGTGCCGCAGGCGGACTGCACGTCGGGGAAGTACGGCAAGTGGATGACCCTCGGCGACACCATCGGCTGCGACTACCGCACCGAGCCCGGCACGACCGCCGGGCCGCTGACCCTCCACGACCAGGCGACGGGCCACCGCGAGACGCTCCCCGCCCCGGGCGCCGGCATGTCCTGGACCAGCACCTTCTCGCCGACGCAGGTCCTGGCCACCGACCCGGACGGCGCGGGAGGGATCAGCCTGCACCTGATCGGCCGTGAGAACGAACCGCGCAAGGACGTCCGCGTCACCACGCCGGAACGCATCGCGGTCGACCGGTTCTGGGTGAACACCTCCGACGAGAAGGGCGCACTGATCACCTACCGGGCTGACGGCGCGACCCAGGACACCCTCGCCCTGCTCGACTTCGAGAAGGCGACGCTGACGCGGCTGGCCATGCCGGCCGACGCGCAGGACCCGTTCTGGGCCGACTTCGCCCTCGGCACCGAGTGGGTCTCGGTGCGCAAGAGCGGATCCGCCAAGGTGACCCTGTACTCGCGCGCCGACCTGGCCGTGACCCGCACCGTCACCGTCCCCGAGCGCGGGAAGGTCCAGCCCGTGGGCGACTGGCTGGTCAGGCAGGACACCATGGCGTCGAACGGCGGGGTCACCGCGGTACCCGTGGCCGGCGGTGCCCCGCGCACGCTGCTCGCCCGGTCCTCCGACCGCGGCATGCAGACCGGAACGGACGGCTCCGCGTTCGTGGCCGGAGGCACCGACTCCAGCCACTGGGCGATGTACCGGATCAAGCCCGGCCCCGACGGCGCCCCGGCGCTGACCGTGGTGCTGGACCTGCCGCCGGACCCCGCGGACCGGGTGACGCTCAGCCTCGCCCAGGGCCGGCTCCTCGCGGGCCAGGAGGGCCCCGCCCGCAGCCTCCACGGCTACTCGCTGCCGCTGTCCGGGACCTCCCCGGTGAACCAGACACCCGACTGGAGCTGCGACGAGGCGACGGACAGCAGGTTCTGCGCGCCCCGCGGCGACATCCCCGGCTGGACCACCGCGACCGGCGACGGACGCATCGTCTCGCTCTCGTCCATGGGCCAGGCCTCCTGCGGCACCATGCTCTGCGGAGTCGCGGTGAACGTACGGGAGGCCCGCCCCGACGGCACGTTCCGCCAGGCGCACCTGCGCGGCACCGAGGCGATGGAGCCGTACCTGGTCGACAGCGCTTCGGGCCGGTACATCATCTTCACCGCCACGGAGACCAAGGGCACGAGCAAGATCATCCGGACCCTGGCGGCCGACATCGAGGCCGGGAAGCTCCTGGACATCGAGCCCTCCCAAGCGGCCACGCTGTGGGGTTCCACCCTGTGGGACCGGGAGGACGGCACCGTGGTGGCCGGGACCGACCTGCGCACTGGACAGGTCACCCAGCGGGCCGACCTCGGCTGCCGGCCGTACGAGCTCCAGGCGAGCGGCGACTGGCTGTACTTCAGCTGCTCCTCCGGCGGCACCGGCGCCTCCGCCTTCCATCTGCCGTCCAAGAAGCGGATCCAGCTGCCCTTCACCGGCGCGCGCGACGGCGTGCGGCTCGGCGACGGGTACGTCGTGAACCAGACGGACACCGGCCTGGAGGTCTACAACGTGCGCTCCGGCGCGCCGGTGCGGGAGCGCGAGATCGCGCAGCCCCTGAAGAGGTACGGCAGCGACTGGACTGTCGACCGCTTCGGCGGCCGGCTGGCCTACACGGACGCGAAGGAGACGGTGCACGTGCTCGGCGTGTCCGGCAAGGCCTCCCCGCTCGCGGTGATCGACCAGGACACCGCGGCGACGGTGGACTTCAAGACGGCCAAGAGCTGGTCCTCGCGCTGGTGGCTGTCGAAGCCGGTCTCGTCCTGGAAGCTGACGGTCCGCAACAAGACCTCCGGCATCTCGACGGTCGTGCGCTCGGGCGGCGAGGCGCGTGGCCTGATCACGCCTGCCTGGGACGGAAAGAACCAGTCGGGCGCATACCTCTACACCGGCGACTACGAGTGGACCCTGACGGCCCGCCCGGCCGACGGAACCCCCGAACTGCGCACGACCGGCTCGGTGAAGGTCACCGGCATCCCGTCCCGCGTGGTGCGACCCCCGGCCCGCTGAACCGGCCGACCCCCTGACGGGGACGGCAGGGAGGACAGGGACGACAGGGACGAAAGGGCCCCCGCGACCGCTCGGATCCGAGCTGGCCGAGGGGGCCCTTTCGGGTGTTGCTACGATCCACACACTTTTGCGGCGGGGGCACGGCAACGCGAGGCGCGACCACCCCTGCGCACTTCCTGGGGGTGGGACTTCAATGAGACGGTCACGCGTGCTGGGCGCCACCGCGCTCGCACTGGCCATCGGACTCGGCGGCCCGGCCGCCGTACCGGCCGCGGCGGGCCCGACGGCAGCCGCCGACGACCTGACGATCGCTCCGCCGCCGCACCGGGACCCGGCACAGGTCACCGTGCGGGCGGGCGGCACCGGGCTGACCTTCACCGGCCCGGGTCCCGGCACCCGTTGGCGGAGCCTGCAGGACGGCCGCGAGACAACCGTGGACTGGTGCCCGTCCGGCCCGTCCGGCCCGTCCGGGGTGGTCTTCCACGGAGACTCCATGGCCTGCGGAGTGGGCGCCGACTACGTCTCGGCCGACAACACCGGGCCGCTCACGATCCGCGACCTCGGCTCCGGAAAGAGCGAGACGCTGACCGCCCCGGCGGGCCGAGCCTGGATGAAGGCCTTCTCGCCGACCCAGGTGCTCGCCGCCGAGGTGGACAAGGCCGGCTGGCTCACGCTGCACCTGATCGGCCGGGAGAACGAGCCGCGCAAGGACGTGACCGTCACCTCGCCGGACAGGTTCGGGACCTCCGGATTCCGCGTGAAGGCCTTCGACACGAAGGGCGCGCTCGTCTCCTACCTGAACGGCAACGGCGGCGAGACCGTGGCGCTGCTCGACTTCGCCACGGCCGCGCTGCGCCCCGTGCCGCTGCCGACCGGCGTCACGGACACGGCCCACACCAAGTTCGGGCTCGGCTCGCAGTGGATCGCGATGAAGAACTCGGGCACCGTGACCCTGCGCTCGCGCGCGGACGGCACGGTGACCCGCACCCTCACCGTCCCCTCCTCGATCGACGAATCCGTTCAGCCCGTGGGCGACTGGCTGGTCGCCCAGGTCGACGCGGGCCTCACCGCGGTGCCCGTCACCGGCGGCACGGCGCGCGTCCTGCTGCCGCGGACCGGGAGCGCCCCGATCCTGCCCGGAACCGACGGCGCCGCCTTCATGGTCGGCGGCACCGACTCCGGCAACTGGGGCGTCCACCGCATCGCGCCGGGCCCCGACGGCGCCCCCGTCGTGAAGAAGGCCGTGGACCTGCCCGCGAACCCCGCGGACCGGGTGGGCCTCGCCCTCGCCCAGGGCCGGCTCGCCGTGGGCCAGCAGGACCCCGCGACGAGCGTCCAGGGCTACACGGCCTCGGTGTCCGGACCTCCGACCGTGACCCAGACCCCCGCCTGGACGTGCGACGCCACGGTGAACACCGAGCTCTGCGGCCTCCAGGACGCCCCGGGCGCCCGGAGCGCGGCGACGGGCGACGGCCGGTTCGTCTCGCTGTCGTCCGTCGACACGGCCAACTGCTCCGCGTGCGGGATCGCGGTGAACGTGATCGACGCCGGAGCGGGCGGCACGGTGCGCCAGGTGCCGCTGGCGAGCGGCATGAAGTTGCGGCCGGGCCACATCGAGAGCGTCTCGGGCCGCTACGTCCTCTTCGTGGCGACCGAGAACTCCGCCTCCCGGCTCCTCGTGGCCGACATCGACGCCGGCAGGATCCTGGACGTCAAGGCCTCCTCGCCGTCCACCCTGTGGGGCGCCGTGCTCTGGCAGCCCGAGGGGGACAAGGGCGTGGTGGCCGGGACCGACCTGCGCACCGGCCAGGTCACCCGTCGGGTGGACCTCGGCACGGGCTGCAAGCCGTACGAGCTCATGGCCACCGCCGACTGGTTCTACTCCACCTGCTCCTTCGACGGTGACGGCGCCGCCGCCTTCCACACCCCGTCCAAGAAGCGGATCCCGCTGCCCTTCACGCCCGAACGCCACCACGTGCGGCTCGGCGACGGCTACGTCGTCCACCAGGGCGGAGGCGGCCTGGAGGTCTACAACCTGCGCAGCGGCGCGCCGGTGCGCGAACACAAGATCGAGCAGTACGTCACCGGCCACGGCATCGACTGGACCGTCGACCGCTTCGGCGGCCGGCTGGCCTACACGGACCCGAAGGAGACCGTCCACCTGCTCGGCGTGTCCGGCAAGGCCTCCCCGCTCGCGGTGATCGACCAGGACACCGCGGCGACGGTGGACTTCAAGACGGCCAAGAGCTGGTCCTCGCGCTGGTGGCTGTCGAAGCCGGTCTCGTCCTGGAAGCTGACGGTCCGCAACAAGACCTCCGGCATCTCGACGGTCGTGCGCTCGGGCGGCGAGGCGCGTGGCCTGATCACGCCTGCCTGGGACGGAAAGAACCAGTCGGGCGCATACCTCTACACCGGCGACTACGAGTGGACCCTGACGGCCCGCCCGGCCGACGGCCAGACCCCTGAGCTGCGCACGAGCGGTTCGGTGAAGGTCACCGGCATCCCGTCCCGCGTGGTGCGACCCCCGGCCCGCTGAACCCGACAGGCCGGTCAGCCGATACCCGATCGGCTGACCGGCGCTGTCCGGCTATGCTCTGGGGTGAGCACGCCGAGGGCCATTAGCTCAATTGGCAGAGCAGCGGACTTTTAATCCGTTGGTTGTCGGTTCGAGTCCGACATGGCCTACTGCTCAGGGCCCGCGGGGGACAACCCCGGTGGCCCGTACGACGAAGCGCCCCGCCCGATCAGTTCGGGCGGGGCGCTTCGTCGTGTGCGGGGCGGGTGCCGGTCAGGCGGAGGTGGCCCGGCGGCGGCGGGCGCCGAGCCAGGCGGCGGCCGCGCCGAGGGCGACCAGGACTCCGGCGAGGCCGGCGTACAGGCCCGTGTCCGAGGAGCCGGTGGAGGCCAGCGAGCCCGAACCCGTGGTGGTCGTGTGCGTGTTGCCCGCGGCGGCGGCCGAGGAGGAGGTGGCCGCGGCCGGCTGGACCGCCGTGGAGGTGCCCGGGGCCTTGGTGGGCGTGGCCGACGGGGACGGGGAGGTGGTCGGGGTGCCCGACGGCGCGGGCGCCGGCTCGGTGATCGGGGTGAGCGGGAACTGCACGTAACCGAACTTGATCGGGAAGGTGTTGCCCGAGGCGTGGGAGACCTCGACCTCCATCGTGACGGTGGTCTTCTTCTTGATCTTGGTGTCCTGGCCCAGGTTGACCCGCAGCGGCAGGGTGCGGACACCGGACGCCGCGCCGAAGCCCTTGGGGATCTCGGGCAGCGCGTAGCGGCCGTCCTCGGCCTTCAGGTCCTGCCAGCGGCCGTCGATCATGGCCTGGAGGCGGAAGTCGGCCTTCTCCTCACCCGGGTGCGACAGGGTCAGGGTGCTCGAGAGGCCGGTGGCGAAGGCGCCGTCGCCGGTGGCCTGGTAGTTCAGGTCCCAGTACGCGCGGTGCTCCTGGCCGCCCATGTCGGCGAGGCCCTGCTTGAACGAGGTCTTCAGCTCGCCCGTCGTGATCTGCGGGCCGACCTTGAAGAGGTGGGAGCCCATGCCGTCGGCGGCGACCGAGTTGTTGTAGCTGGCGGCCTGGAGGGTGAAGTCCCCGTTGTTAGTGGGGTAGTTCGCGCCGAGGCCCAGGGTGACCTTCCAGGTCATCTTGCCGTTCGCCGGGATGTCGAAGCCGCCCTGCCCGCCCTCGCCGCCGGACGCCGGGTAGAACATGCCCTGCCACTCGCCGTCCTGCTGGCCGATCGAGGACTTGGTCGCCGGGGCGTCCACCGCGTCGACCTTGAAGACCACGTCGGCCTGCTGGAGCCGGCTCGGGCCGGTCGGGTCCAGGAGCATCCACGGCTTGTAGGTGACGGCCTTGCCGGTCGGGTTCTTCACCGTCAGGTCGAAGGTCTCGCTGGCCCCGCCGCGGGTCAGCGGACCGTTCGGGACGGGGGTGCCCATCTCCGTGCGCAGGACGGCGTTGCCGTCGGCGGCGGGTGCGGCGGACGCGGCGGTGGCCGAGAGCGGCAGCAGAGTGGTGACAACGCCGGCGACGACTGCGATGGCGGCTGCGGTGCGAACGGACATGGTGGACTCCCCCCAGGAATCACAAGGGCATCGGCAGAGCGCCGAGCCGGTCGGTGTGGTTGGTGCTTCCGGCCGGTTCGTGTTCCCCGCGGCCTTGGCGACAGGTGAATCTTCGCCCGCGGCCGATCCCGGAACGATCCCCGCAGTGTCACCGGCGTGCAACAGAGATGATCTTCGCTGCCGGATGCCCGGTTCTGGTCGATTGATCCGCCCTGACCTGGGGTGATGGGGCTGGCGGGGGTGCTGCGGCGGTTAATTGGCGGAGGGGTCTCCCCGGATGGCGTAGAGTTGTGTTTACCGACGCGGGGTGGAGCAGCTCGGTAGCTCGCTGGGCTCATAACCCAGAGGTCGCAGGTTCAAATCCTGTCCCCGCTACTCAGTACGATGGCCCGGTTCCCCTGGAACCGGGCCGTCGT